>DATIJR010000051.1:0-4948 GCA_035478455.1 Patescibacteria group bacterium
CAAGTGGGCAAAAGTTGTAGCAGGAGCTGGGTCAGTAAGGTCGTCTGCCGGTACGAAAATGGCCTGTACTGAGGTAATCGAACCCTCCTTGGTTGAAGTAATTCGCTCTTGCAGTGCACCCATTTCCTGCTGCAAGGTTGGCTGGTAGCCTACTGCAGAGGGGAGACGACCGAGCAGGGCGGAAACTTCGCTACCGGCCTGGGTAAAGCGGAAAATATTATCAATGAACAGTAGAATATCCTTACCTTGATCACGGAAGCCTTCGGCGATAGCCAAACCAGTCAAGCCCACGCGTAAACGTGCGCCTGGTGGCTCGTTCATCTGACCAAAAACGAGGGCAGTGTTCTTAATAACGCCCGACTCTTCCATTTCATGGTAGAGATCATTGCCTTCACGAGTACGCTCACCCACACCAGCGAATACTGAATAACCGCTGTGGAACTTGGCTAGGTTGTTGATAAACTCCTGAAAAAGCACGGTCTTACCCACACCAGCACCACCGATTAAGCCGACTTTACCACCTTTTAGCACTGGGCTAATAAGGTCAATTACCTTGATACCCGTTTCCAACACCTCTACAGAACCAGATTGGTCGTCAAACTTAGGGGCTTGTTTGTGGATAGGGGCGAACTGCTTGAAGTCATTGCCTTCAGTCTTACCATCAATAGGCTGACCAAGTACGTTAAACATACGGCCTAAGGTTGCGTCCCCAACTGGCACAGAGATAGGTGCATCAGTGTCTACGACATCATCTCCACGCTTCAGACCATCGGTACTGGCTAGAGCGACCGTACGAACGACACTCTCACTCAAATGCTGAGCGACCTCAAGAATGAGTTCGTTGCCATTCAATTTTGCCTTAAGGGCATAGTTAATTGCAGGCAGATGACTACTATCGAATTCGACATCCACCACCACGCCAACGACCTGCACAACCTTGCCGGTCGTTGTTTTGGTTTGTTCTTTTGTTCCTGTTGCCATTATCGTATCTCCATTTTCGTAAATCTTATCTTGCCAGTCACTATCCGTATCATTTCATAGCCTCCGCACCACCCGTAATCTCAGCAAGTTCTTGGGTAATTGCCGCTTGACGAGCATTGTTATATACCAACGTCAAATCGTCAATCAAATCAGAGGCATTATCGGTTGCGTTCTTCATGGCGAGCATGCGCATAGATTGCTCACTGGCGATGGCCTCTAAAAATCCCTGGTATAGTTGAGCTTCTAGGAGTCGCAAAGATGCGGCACGCAGCAAACTACCGGCATCAGGTTCGATATCGGCATGCGCCAACTCATCATTCAATGCAACTTCCTCGAAACCAGCAGGCAACAATCGCTGCAGCTGGACTTGTTGGCTAACACTTGAGATAAACTTCGTAAAAATAATATCTACTTGGTCAATTTGACCGTTAGCAAACAGGCCGACGACGCTACTGAGGATAGGACGAAGCTCGTCTGCGGTCGGTTTATCCGGCATCTTGGTATAAACTGCTTCGACATCCAAGCCGGCAATATGGCTTGCGGACTGGGCAGCCTTGCGCCCGATTGCCACGACCCTTGTCTTAACGCCCTTGGCACGATCGGCTTGCGCTTCGCGAATAAGCATACGGATAACGTTGCCATCGTAGGCGCCAGCTAACCCTAGGTCACTGGTTATGGCGATGACCAGACGGGTCTTCACCGGACGTGCAGTAAATAGCTTGAATTCGTTTTCATCAGCGGCGAATTGGCGCAAACGAGTCAGGATTTCGCGGGCCAGTTGCGCATACTCACGCGGACGCACAACAGCTTCCTGCGCATGGCGTAGCTTGCTGGCGGCAACTAGCTGCATAGCTTTGGTAATCTGACGCGTATTGCGTACCGATCCAATCCGTCTCTTAATTTGCTGCCGAGAGGCCATCTAGATTACTCCTTGACCTTTTTTGACTTAACGACATAGCTCTTGGCTACTTTTTCTGCAGCTTCGAGAATAGTCTTCTCGATTTCTTCAGTGGGCTTGTCGCCTTTGTTCAGAGCCTTGATAACCGCACCATGCTTGTCTTCCATAAAGCTAATCAACTCGGCCTGCGCGTCCTTGATTTTCTCGGTTGGGACAACATCGAATGCACCTTTCGTAGCAGCCATCAGACTCACTACTTGTTCGGCGATGGAGAGCGGGTGGTATTGTTTCTGCTTCAGTAGTTCGGTCAAACGCTGGCCGCGCTCAATAGACTGCTTCGTTTCAGGGTCAAGGTCACTACTAAACTGCGCGAAAGAGGCAAGTTCACGGAATTGGGCAAGGGATAGTTTCAAACCACCAGAAACACTCCTCACGGCCTTAGTCTGTGCGGCACCACCCACACGAGACACACTCAAACCGACCGAAATAGCCGGACGGATAACCTGGTAGAACAAGCTTGTTTCCAAGAAGATTTGACCATCGGTAATCGAAATAACATTCGTAGGGATATAGGCAGAAATGTCGCCCGCTTGGGTTTCAATAATTGGGAGAGCGGTCAAGGAACCACCGCCCAAGTCATCATTGAGCTTGGCGGCACGCTCCAGTAAGCGAGAGTGCAAGTAGAAAACATCGCCCGGGTAGGCTTCACGACCTGGTGGACGACGAAGCAGCAAGGACATCTGACGATACGCTACGGCATGTTTCGTAAGGTCATCATGAATGATCAAAGCATGCTGACCATTGTCACGGAAATACTCGCCCATGGCGGTGCCGGCGTATGGCGCCAAGTAAAGGAGCGGAGCGGGGTCGGCAGGGCTCGTAGCCACAACAATCGTCTGCTCCATAACGCCTTCGCGCTTCAAGCGCTCTACAAGAGCTGCGACCTTAGAGAGTTTCTGACCAATAGCAACGTAGACGTTAATAACGCCTGTCTTTTGCTTAGCCTGGTTGATCATCGTATCGATAGCAATAGCGGTTTTACCGGTTTGACGGTCACCAATAATAAGCTCACGCTGACCACGGCCAATCGGCGTTAACGCATCAATTGCAATGAGACCCGTCATAATCGGCTCATGAACACTCTTACGAGCCATCACCCCAGGAGCTGAGCGCTCAAGCAGACCGCGTTCTTTGGCCTTAATGGGGCCTTTACCATCTAGTGGCTCACCCAACGGGTTCACTACGCGACCGATCAGTTCGGGGCCCACAGGGACATCGAGTACGTGACCAGTCATGGTTACTTTAGCCCCGGCAACGACTTCAGCGTCATCACCCAAAATAACAGCGCCGATTTCGTCTTCCAATAGATTGAGGGCAAAAGCCGTCAGCTTACCACCCTTACGGGTTTCAATTTCGATAACTTCATTGTAGCCAGCTTTACGCAAGCCATAGATCCAGGCCACACCATCACCCACGCGGGTTACAATGCCTGCTTCTTCAAGACCCTTGCTGGTACGCAAGCTTTGAATGGCATCCCGTAGCTCAGCTGATAATTCTTGGATTGCTAATTCGCTCATAATACTTCTCTTAATCTCCTGGTTATAGGCTCGCTAATTGCTTGATTTGGGTGCGCACACTGGCGTCGAGCTGAGCGTCCGGGGTACGGGCGATCAAACCGCCAAGTAAATTCGGGTCAATGTGTTCAGCTAGTTCAATACGACGGGCGCTCGTAGCTTCTTGCAGTGTGTGCTTCAGTGCGCTACGGACTGAATCGGTCAAAGTTCGGGCACTTGTTACGTCCACCAGTAAGTGGCCGGATTGCTCATGCATCTCATGGGCTAGATCATTAATAAATAGGTCTAAGTCATCCACCATATGTTGATCCATGAGATAGGCGGCAGTCACTTTCAGCCAGTGTTTCTGGCGCGCGGGCTCATGCAAAAGCTTTTCGGCAATTGTACGGGCTATAACTCGTCTCGAAACCTTGTTGTTCACCGTGCGCTTTCCCCTTGGGCCAATGCCTTCTTAACCAGGTCCGCATCCTTGCGGTCGTCTAGCTTCTCGCCGATGATACGCTCGGTTGCGAGGCCCACTAGCTCTACGGTGTCTTTCTTGAGTTGTTCGCGTGCCTTCGCAATATCGACGGACAATTGTTGACGAGCATCAGCGACAATTTGCTCGGCGCGTGTTTTGGCTTTTTCTTCAGCGTCAGCGACCACGCTTGCGGCTTCTTGGTGCGTACGCGCCAAGATCTCATCAGCGTCTTTGCGAGCTCCTTCGAGTAGCTCGGCAACTTTCGTCTCAGCCTTTTCAAGAACTTCTTGAGATTCTTTGGCCTCTTTGAGCCCAGCTTCGATCTGCTCACGGCGGTCATCGATAGATTTCATAAGAGCCGGGTAAACAAACTTACCCAAGATGCCAACCAAAATCAGAAAAGCGATCGCCTGTTCAACGAGCAATTTCCAGTTAATACCGAGGGCCTCAAAAAGTCCTGGCGAGTTAGTTGTAGCAATCAATGCGTTATGCATAGAGGGGTTCCCTTAACTCGTAGCTTACTTCAAGAACTTAATGATCAAGGCGACTACCAAACCGATAATAGCCAGTGCGTCGATGAATGACATGGCCAAGATCATCAAGGTACGGATTTTACCGATTGCCTCAGGGTTGCGACCTGCAGCCTGCATGGCACCAAGACCAACCAAACCTAAACCAACACCACAAAAACCAGCGCCAATCGCGTAGGTCAAACCAAATGCTAGTGCTTCCATTGTATTAATACTCCTTCAATTTAATCTATTACTCTACCATACCTTATAAAACGCCAGGGCGGCTTTGGACTATCAAGCCTGTCCTTCCGCCGGTGAAGGCGACTCGGCCATAACCTCGTCCGACTCCGCGCCATGCGCGTCGTCGGCCGAAGGTAGCCCAAGCGAAATAAAAGCAATGGTCAACATGAAGAATACGTAGCCCTGCACGGCCCCCACGAACAGTTCCAGCATGTAAAAGATGGGCAGGGCGACAACTGAGGCGTACCCGGTCAGGAAAGCAATAACGCCCAGCAGCACCTCG
>DATIJR010000052.1:0-2743 GCA_035478455.1 Patescibacteria group bacterium
CCACCTTGTAACGAACGCGCATTACCGGGCTGAAGATAGCATCGAGAGCAACGTAGTCGCTGGCTTTCTTTGCCGTACCCTCTTCAACAGTGCGGTAGCCACGGCCTGTCTCTACAACGAGATCCATGATGAATTCAGACTTCTCATCGTCAATAGTGGCGATAACTTGGTCGGGATTTACTACTTCGACATCGGCATTTACCTGAATATCCTTAGCAGTAACAGTTCCCTTGCCCTTTTTGACAATGCGAACTTGTTGGGGCTCGTCACCGTATACACGGAAGCGAATGGCCTTTAAGTGCAACATGATGTCAACGACATCTTCCTTTACTCCTTTAATGGTTGTAAATTCGTGCGTTGCGCCATCGATCTTAAAGCTAGTAACGGCAGCGCCGGCGATGCTTGAAAGTAATACGCGGCGAAGCGAGTTGCCCAAAGTCATGCCATAGCCACTATGCAGCGGCTCGACGACAAAGGTCGCGCTTGTTGCGCTATGGTCGTCTACTTGCACTAACCCTGGTGTGTGAATCGTTTTTGACATTATACACAGCCTCCTTAGCGTGAGTAGTATTCTACGATTAGTTGTTCTTTGATATCTGGTTCAGCGTCTTCACGTGTCGGAATACCGGTAACCTTAAAGGAAAGCTTTTTACGCTCTACCTTTACCCATTCAGGAACTGAAGGAGGTGCTGGGCTAACATCATCGAGCTTTTTGAAGTACTCGGTAGCCTTACTGTGGTCGCGAACAATAAGTTCGTCACCGGCTTTTACTCGAATGGATGGGACATCCACACGAACGCCATTCATCATGAAGTGACCATGCGTCACAAGTTGACGAGCAGCGCGGCGACTTGGGGCGAACCCTGCGCGATAGACTGCATTGTCCAGACGTTGTTCAAGAAGCTGTAGTAAGTTCTGGCCAGATTGACCTTCACGGCGAGTAGCTTCTTTCATAAGGTTGCTGAACTGCTTCTCGAGCAGGCCATACAAGCGCTTTACTTTTTGCTTCTCACGCAACTGCAGTGAATACTGACTTGCCTTGTTGCGCATGCTATTACGGCTATTGCCGTGTTGTCCAGGAGGTGTTGGACGCTTTACCAAAGCTTTGTGGGCTTTGGGGTGTAGAGCGTAGCCTTCACGACGGGACATTTTTACGATTGAGCGAGTATCTCGTGCCATATCTTTATCCCTAAACCCTTCGTGCCTTGCGTGGGCGCACACCACCATGTGGCACGCCAGTTACGTCGGTAATTGTTTCTACTTGCATGTTCAAATTCTGCAGGGTGCGGACTGCGGCATCACGGCCAAGGCCGACGCCCTTTAGAAATACATCAACCTTAGCGAGACCATGCTGCTGCTTGGCGGCATTGCCGGCTTTTTCCGTTGCAACTTGTGCTGCATAGGCGGTGCCTTTTTTGGAGCCACGAAAGCCGAGTGCGCCAGCGCTGCCAGATGTCAGTACGGCGCCCTTAGGGTCAGTAAAGGTGATGATCGTGTTATTAAATGTAGCAAGAATGTGAACTTGGCCGACAGGAACACTGCGCTTGGCCTTCTTTTTCTTTGCTACGGGAGCGGTTGTAGTTGTCGAAGTATTTTCTGCCATATCTATATCCTCATCCTACGTCTTCGACGCTACCTTTTTAGCGGTACCGCCCACAGTAACCTTCTTACCACGACGAGTGCGAGCATTCGTCTTGGTGCGCTGGCCACGACTGGGCAAGTTTGCTTTGTGGCGCAAACCGCGATACGCGTTAATGTCTTTTAGGCGCTTAATGTTGCCTACTACGATGCGTTGCAACTCACCTTCGACGGTGTACTTCTCGTTGATGATCTCTTGGATGCGACCAATTTCAGCGTCGGTTAAATCCTTGACGCGAACGGTTGGCTCCACTTTAGCAGCGGCTAGGATGTCAGCGCTGCTTTTTGGGCCGACGCCGTACACGTAGGTCAACGCAACCCATACTTGCTTCTCGGTCGGAATCGTAACTCCGGAGATACGTGCCATAACTAACCCTGCCTCTGCTTATGCTTAGGTTTCATTTTATTGATAATGTAGAGCTTGGCTTTACTGCCACGCCCTCGACCTTTGCGCCAAACGACTTTGTCGTCTGGGCTGATCTTTTTAACACTTGCACGCACTTTCATGCGGATCATGCTCCTTCCAGGGTGCATAACACACTGCTTAATTGATAATCATGATTTGCGATAGGTGATTCTGCCCTTAGTAAGATCGTAAGGGGTCAACTCAACCGTAACGCTGTCTCCTGGCACGATGCGAATGTAGTGTTTCCGCATCTTACCGGCGACGTGGGCTATAATTTGATGACCGTTCTCAAGCTCAACACGAAACTGAGTACCCGGAAGTGTCTCAATAATCGTCCCTGTCAACTCGATGACCTGCTTGTTACTTGCCATAAATATAACTAGATTAGATTATAGCAGTGTTTATAACTGTTTGTAAAGAGTAATAGTCGGCAGCTTTGGCAAATATCATGCAGCAAGTCCGTACCGTGGCACCGCCAGCTGAATTAGCATGAAGTCTTTTGGCGTATGCTCTACCGGTAGATGGGTTACTGTAGCCTCGATATTGTTCTCGGCAAATACCGCAGCTGAGATAAACATGCCTCTACCGCGCTCGGATTCCTCGCCTATTGATGCCATCAATTGTTCTGTAGTCATAGGCTGCAAGCCCTCTCTCGTTTCTTCGCATACACTTACGTCAGAGACTTGGGTCAATATAGCT
>DATIJR010000053.1:0-3634 GCA_035478455.1 Patescibacteria group bacterium
GCCGCTTCATAAGCCTTAGCGAGGCTATCCACCGCAATCACATCAACCACATCGAGCGGACGATGAGTCACCACAATGTTCTCACGTCCTGGCAGCGCACGGCCAATCGATTCAAACGTATTACGGCCCATGATAAGTGAACCGCCCATCGTTAGCTGCTTAAAATGACTAAGGTCAGCAGGCAAGTCACGCTGCCACAAAAGGTCGTTAGACGCGCCAATGCCGCGGTGAGAATCATAAGCAACAACAATACTTTTCATATCACTATGATACAATAAATCTAAAATTACGGGGGAATGTTAGTGAGTGTTTTCAGCAATACTGAAATTAAAAAAGCCGTAGCCGACGGAACAATTGTTAGCGTGCCATATAACGAAGCGCACGTCAGCGAGGCTAGCCTTGATTTCACACTTGGCTATTACTTTTATAAGCAGGAGGGGAGTGAAGATAACCGCGTCTACAATCCATTCGACGAAGGTGACGTTGCGCGATACTTTAAGGGCCCACTACAAGCAATGCCGCACAAAGAGTGGTGTGACCAGTATGGTTACAAACCCTTCGACAATATTCCAATGGACCACCCTATCATCGTCCTGCGCCCTGGTGAGCGCATCTTAGCGCACACACACGAGTTCATGGGCATCCGCGCACATGGCGGGGCAGCTGAGGTCCGTGCACGAAGCAGTTGGGGCCGCAATGGTGTAGCCGTCTGTTTTGACGCCGGCTGGGTAGATCCAGGCTACATCAACCGCATCACTCTTGAAATCTATAACCTCAATAAATACGAATCTGTTGTACTGCCGGTAGGCGAGCGCATGGGTCAATTAGTATTTCATAAAACAGGCGTGGTAGACGGCGATTACAGCCATGGCCGCGAGGGCATGAGTGGCAAATACCAGGCCACGGATAATCTCGAGGAGCTCATTGCAAATTGGAGCCCCAGCGACATGCTGCCCCGCAATCATCGCGACAAGCGCGTGAAGCCAGAGAAGATCAAAGGCCTCGCTAAAGGACTTCTATAATGCCCGGCGCGTACATTGTTGGCGAGGGTAACGATGGTACAGGCAAGTCAACGCAGATCGATCTTTTAGCTGAATTTATAAAAAAGGAATACCACATCGAGGTGCTTGTGTTGCACGAGCCCGACGGCTGCCCGATATCCAGCGAAATTCGCCAGATCATCAAAAATGGCTCCCTTGAGCGCGACGCCACAACCAACCTACTACTCTTTACCGCCAGTCGCCATGAAACGTGGTTCCGTGATGCGGTCCCCGTACTCGAACGTGGTGGGGTAGTGCTCAGTGCACGAAACGAACTCTCCAGCGAAATCTACCAGGGTGTCGCCGAAGGGCTCGGTGTCGATCATGTACGCGAAGTTACTCGCATGTTCATGGATGAACGCTACATGAACCCAAACCTTACCGTCATTTTTACACTCGATGATGAAATTCGTCGTGCACGCATTGCCGCACGCGGCGAACTGCAAAACCCCGACACATTCGAATCACGGGGCAGTGAATTTCAGAACCTCCTCAATAAAGGCTACGCCGAAATTGCGACCGAGCGTAACCTGCCGACTATCGATGCCAGCGAATCTATCGATGATGTGCAGCAAAAATTCCGCAACCTCACCGCAGAAGCTCTTGCAGCAAGTGGCTTTGTAAAAGCATAGCGATCACCTCACCAGTTTGACTTATATAACCTTGAGTTGTATAATATACGGCGATGGAGCACCGTTTAGACAAGAGGGCGCCTCACACACGTGAGCTTGTTTTTCCGGACGCAGCATTCCCTGGTGCGTCTGAGATTATTCATGATACCTACCGTCACTTATGGAATGCTACAAAACTAACAGCGATTGAGATTGAAGCCCGCGAGCAAGAGCTAAGACTCACGACAACTCTTATTGCCGACTTCTGTGATGAATACCTTTCACCACGCGCTTACACGGCCGCCATGCTTTCTCCAATCCTTGAAGCCGCAACTACGACAGACAGCGATACAAGTACGGAAGCCCGAGAAGCATTGCGCGTATACATAGCCGATACCGCAGAGCCAGAAGAAGAAAAACGCTATGTCATTGGACTTGCAAGTGATCGTCCAGTCATTGCGAATTTTTGGCGCGAAAGCGTCGCGAGTCGGTATACCACAAAGCCCGAACTCCAAAATGTATTACAGTCGAAGGATCCGACCGAAGTCTCAATCGAACATTGGGGCGTACACTCGCAGTCAATCGAGCCACGATACATTAACCAGCTAGCATCGTCGGTAAATCTAGAGTCACTTCTAATAAAAGCAGGGGAACTCCTCGCACAGCTCGACCCATCGACTGCAACAAACGACAGCCGAACACTCGACCGTGCACACCAGGCCGAAGCGTTACTGGCACCTCTTTGTGAAATTATTGGATTCGACGCACTAGCAATGGCTCTCTATAGTCACGTACACGTGCTACGCGCGATGTTCACGGGCAATCTAGCTCCGCTACAGCAAGCACAAGACATCATCAAGGAACGCGGAGATAAAGAGCAAGTAGATCGAGACATCCAAGAGTTATTCAGCGTAGTCTTTGGTGACAATATTCACGAGCAGATCATTAATCATGGTGCGGAACATGGCATTATGATGGGCGAAGGGTACTGCACAAGCAAGTGTTTACGAGTTAACTGGCGATTAAAGTCAGTAGGCTCGCTTGCCAAGAAACTTGATACACGCTCACCCGAAAACATTCCGCTCGATATTATCGGTGCAACAGTCACCACGCAGGACATACCGCAGATCGCCTTACGACTGAAGCGCATAATCGAGCGTTCAAGTAGCGACGAACGGGTTACACTTACCCCGACATCTGAGCGCGACGCGGCCATTCACGTCAAGGGAACAGGCGAATACATAGAAACTATCCGCCTTGGCCTAGGATTCGAAAGCCTTGAGGCGATGCGCGAAGTTGTTGATATTGTTGAAGTAGATGCCGGAGCACACCGTGTGTGCAAAGTTACACTCGTATTTGCACAGCCTGGTCGCCCAGAGCTACGAGCGGAAATACAAATCACCACCGAATCTGATCGTGTAGAAAACCGTATCGGCAAGGCCGCCCACATGCTCTATAAGCTAGTTAAACACCTTGGCATAAGCGCCAGCTCTATTGACAGGGAAGATTACGCACAGGATCTTGCACTTATCCATGCGCGCAAAAAACACTTAGGCGCCACCGACTACGATCAGCTCACGAGCGGCAGTCTTATTCGTGCCGACTCACTATACAAAGACCTCACAGGTTCCATAGCTCCCACGTCTTCTGCCGCCTAGCCCGTCTTGTATTATGCACCCCAATCTGCTATAATACGGGCAGACATTACCAAAGACAGTGGCGGTGAAATTCACTTAATCATGCCACCGAGGGAATTACATCTTTTCCTACGGTCTTTGATAGTGAATCAAAGATTTTTTGGTTCCGCCTATCAAGTAAGTGGTGTCGAACATTAACAATGTAGTCGTTATATTACAAAATTTAGCTAAAAAGTGAGGTTTTTATCTATGGCTATCAGCAAAGATAAGAAACAAGCTTTGGTAAATGAACTTAGCGAGCTATTCTCGAGCGCAAAAGCAACAGCCGTTGCGAAATACCAAGGGC
>DATIJR010000054.1:0-2508 GCA_035478455.1 Patescibacteria group bacterium
AAGCCGTTGCGTGGGTTCTCTTTAACTACGCGATCTTCTGGAAGATCAACTGGAGTACCCTTGGCGTTCTTTTCTACCTTTGCAAAGAAGAAGATAGTCTGTGGCTTACCGCCGCGAAGAGTAACTTCTGTTTTGTGTAGGTAGTAGGTAACACCTTTTGAGTTTGTGTGCTTGTAAGCCATATATGGTTATCCCTCCTATTAGCGTCTTACAAAGGTAAGCTTATCTCAAGAGCAGCTGCCGTGTCAACACCTTTCACCTCTATATTTGGCGATAATGTCTTTTAAGTAACAATTTCAACACAATCCAAGCGATGGTGCGAATGACAATTGTAACCATAAGCAACAGAGAGACAATAACTGACCAACCGGCGAAATCAGGCGACCACAACGGTGAGGTAAATGAATATCTATATAGTGCTGGATTTGGCAGCGTAATTGATGCAGGATCCACTACCTGCCCTTGTTTGTCGAGCTGCTCAAGCATACAGTTCTGGTATGCCAAGCTGTAGCCGTGAATCTGTAAATTAGGGTTACAAATTGCATCAGCCTTGGCCTGCGGCGAGCTGTCGCCTGTGCTTGAATCTCCACTTGCTGCTGCAACGGCCGCCTTTACATCGCGATCGTACTGACCTTGCAAGTAAAACACGCCTGTATCGGCATTCATATGCGATGCTGCGAAGCGCTGAATGTCGTAAACGCGTGAGGCTGTATCTTGTACATCGCCTGACTTATCAATGCCCTCAATCGCATTGCGGCGCGAAATCATTCCCGTGTTATTGAGACGTAAAAATGTTGCTGCGATGAATAACGACAAGATAAGCAAAATAATGAGCTGCCACGTTTTTACAGTCTCAATTCGCTTTAGATTTTTACGAATATTACGCTTGTCTGCCACCGAAAATTACCCACCTCGCTAATACTTTCTTAGTATACACTATTCCCCGTACTAGCGAGCCGCACGAGCCGATAATAGAATCAGAAGTTCATAGATAGATGCGATGAAGAAAAGTACGGTACAGCCCATGACATTTCCCCATAAACTAACACAAGCAGCAAAGAGTAAACATGCAAGAACCGTGCCGCTACACACCATGATTTCAATCATCATCATGTAAGCGATGCGAAAGCCGGAGCTATCGGCAATATCGAACATGACGCGCGTAAACGGCATCGCGTAGGCGCTTGTTGCTGACTCATTTGCAATATTTACACCCATTACGCCAGTAATCGATGACGTAAACGGCCGGACAAGATGCATAACCGTGTTTGTAACTGTACCGAGTACCAGCAGTACGTCGCCATGGTGGCGATCGATAATACGCCCGAAAACCCAGACAGCAACAATTGAGGCAAACGTGCCAAGTGAGGCAAGCCCACCCAGCGAGGCATAGACGCCATTACCAAATGTTGCGAATACCGTTACGGCAATGAATAGCGTCCAGACCATACCACTGATAATTGAATCAAAACCAACCGCCGACTCGCTCACCAAGCTACGCCAGGCAAGTCTCCATGGGAATCCTGACATTTTGATATGCCCACGAAGTTGCGTTGGCTCTACAGTTTTAAATAGCGGCATCGCCGCCACCAAGAACAGTGCTGATGCAATAACAATTGTAGCCTCTGGCGACCAGAGCGATGCAACCAATCCACCGACGAGCGGGCTTAAGATGCGCGCCACCTTTTCCATCTGTTGCATAACGCCGATCTCTTTGCCGGAATGCTCGCTGTGTCGTACTTTACTAAAATCTACGAGGTACGAGATATCGTAAAGCCCAACTGAAAGCTGCTGGAACAGGCCGAATAGTGCAATGGAAAGTAAGCTATAATCGCCTGCAACTGGCAGCCATGCAAACGCGATAAGCGATGGTATGCGCAGCAGATTCGATACAAGCACGCCGTGTTTTGGCCCATAGTACGCAACATATTTAGCAGCAAGTGGTGCCGACAATGCGCGTACTGCGAAAAATAGCGCATAGAAAAGTGCAATAAATACGAAGCTATAGCCAAGTTTATAGAGGTAGATTGCCGCAAATAAGTTTACGGTGTTGATTGCAAAGATGGTAATGAGGCGTGAAGCGTATAGTTCAGCAATTTCATCAAATGAAACACTGCGCCAGTAATGGCGTCCTCGGAATAGTCGGATGATTGCAGCTCGTAGCATTTTGAGTGTTGATTATTTTATAGATGTAAATCATAGATATTATACCATAACGCTCGTGGTATAATACGCTTTATGAATGTGTATTTTGCTGGAATTGGTGGCGTCGCGCTCGGCCCGCTCGCTGAAATTGCCCGTGATCTTGGATATACCGTATCGGGCAGTGACCCGAGCGAAGGATTAATGACAAAACGACTTGCCGAAACTGGCATCACCGTGAGTACCGATCAATCAGGCGATTTTTTAAGTTCGCAACACCAGCAAACCCCAATCGATTGGTTCATTTACACTTCCGCGATGCCACAGGATCACCCTGAGTTAGTACAGGCGCGCCAACTCGGTATT
>DATIJR010000055.1:0-9591 GCA_035478455.1 Patescibacteria group bacterium
CACCTGACCGACCATGCCGAGTCGCTGCGCCATCTTGGCGACGAGCTGGTCGAGCGACTCGCCCACGTCTCGGAGGCCCAGCAGCTCCGGCAGCGGCACCATGGTGAGGTGGCCGTCTCGGTAGGAGACCGCGACCGTCCACTGCGTGGGGCTCACCGCGATGGCGATGATGCGACCGTTGCCGGTGCTCTGCGGGCCGTAGTGCTTCTTGTTGTCTTCGGTCATGACGTTGCCTCTCTGGGCTCCTATGCGGGTGTCGGCTCTACTTTTATAATGCATTTAAGTTCACTTGTCAATATTCGTATTTGAGCAAGAGAATAATAGTGTATAGGTGATACAATAGGTTAGATATGATTGCCGACGTTACAATTACAGAGAAATCCTTCGGCCCTAAGGCACTTATGACTGGGGTGAAGTTTAGTATTGACGATGGCGAAAAAGTTGGCGTAGTAGGTCGTAACGGTATTGGCAAATCTACTCTCTTTGGTATATTGGCGGGCACTGATAAAGATTTTACTGGTGAAATAATTTATCGTCGTGGCGTAACAGTTGTGGCGACGGCGCAGGAACATTCACATGTCGGTGATCAAACGGTATTGCAGTATGTTTTGAGCGGGTTACCTGAATACACTGAGCTTTCACGAGTTATTGAGACCTATCCTGAAAAGATGGGCGACGATATGAAGATGATTGAAGTGTATAGCGCTGCACTCGAGCGTTTTGATCAAAAGGGTTTCTACCAGATTGAAGAGAATATTGAACGGGAATTGGACAATTTCCAGCTTGAGGGAACGGCCCACCGTCCCTTCGCTTCCCTTTCGGGTGGCCAGAAACGCCTTGTCGAGGTGGTGAAAATTATGCACTCAGACTCGCACCTGGCACTGATTGACGAACCGACGAACCACATGGACTACGTGGCGAAGAAGCAATTTGTTGATTGGATGAAGTCGGCACGTGAATCGATGCTGATTATTACTCACGATCGTGATGTACTGGCGCAGGTTGACAGGATTGTTGAGTTGAAGGACGGTAGCTGCGTAAGCTACCGCGGTAACTATGACGCGTACTTGAAGCAAAATGCCGAGCGTACAAGTGTGGGCATGAATGATTTTGAGATGATCGAAAAGCGCATTGTGAATTTGAAGCAGAAAGTGCTCGACTATCAACGATTGAAGGAAAAGTCGCGTAACCCAGGGACGATTCAGAAATTTAAACGTCTTGAGAATGAATCTCGTACCGAGCTTGCTGATTTAGAGAAAATGGAGAAGCCGACCTTCTGGATTGATCGTGACAGTGTGGAGAATCTTGACTTCCGTGCCGCTGGGCGCTACGAAAAATTCAAGACCAAAAATATTCGGATGAATATTCGTAATGAAGAATCACGCAGCAAGCATGTGCTGGTGAGTGCGCGCCAGTTGAGCCTTGGTTACGACGCACCTCTGTTCGACGGTATTGATATTGACCTGCGCGAGGGC
Source organism: Patescibacteria group bacterium (assembly GCA_035478455.1). Lineage (GTDB taxonomy): Bacteria > Patescibacteriota > Saccharimonadia > Saccharimonadales > Saccharimonadaceae > Saccharimonas. The sequence continues at coordinate 1,476 of DATIJR010000055.1, forward strand.
GAAGCGGTTGAGCTGCGAGGGCGTAACGGTGCCGGTAAGTCGACAGTGATTAAGCGACTGCTTGGTGACACTGCTCCGACCAGCTTTGGCGGTGAACTTACCCTCGATCCACAAGTTCGCGTCGGCGTGTACGAGCAGGAAGTGTCCTCTGACCTTTTTGGTATAAAACTGCACGACGCGATTGAATCGATTTACTTGAGCCAGAATCTCTCAATTACAGAAACCAAGATTCGTCAGCTTATGAGCGACTACCTATTCCTTGAAAGTGATGGCCAAGTGCCAGTTGGTAGGCTGAGCGGAGGTCAGAAGGCACGTTTGCAGATTATTAAAATGCTCAGCAATGATCCGCAGCTATTGATTTTAGACGAGCCAACGAACCACCTTGATTTGCCAAGCATTGAGGAGCTCGAAGCGGCACTCGAAAAGTACACCGGTGCAATTTTGTATGTGAGCCACGATAATTACTTCCGTAATAAAATCGGCGGCGAAATCGTCCAGATCGGCAAAAAATAATCCCCAGCGCAAGCGTCGGGGATTATTTTTAAGAGAAGGTTTTTATACCAATGCTTTTTCTTTGAGCGTCATGTCAATCTTGAGGCGGTCGAAGCCACGGATAATCACGCCATCAATATCGGTAACAGGTACTGATTGCTGGTTTGATTTTGCGATAAGTTCTTCCATCGCACTTGGGTCTTCCTCGACATCCTTTACGATGTAAGAGACGCCAAGATGATCAAGGTATTGTTTCTCTGTTTTGCAGAATGCACACGTAGGCGTGCTGTAAATAATAACGTTTGTGTCTGTTGTTGCCATGTCTTCCCCCTTTATTGCTAGTGTCTATTATATCAACAGGCACACTAGGATTCAAGCCATAATCATCATAGCTAAATGGTTTTTCGTGTAGTAAAATGAAAGCATATGCGGATATTTAGGGCGTATCGAGGCTTCGCGCTTCCAACGGTAGTTATTACATCGGTCGTGATGTTTGCTATTCTTGCCGCTGCTACGGGAGTGGTCGCGAGTACGAGCGGTAATCTCGATGTTCAGTATTACGAGGGTATTGCTTCGGATGCAGCTGAGTCAGGTGCGGCACAAGCTAATGACTGTTTGAAGGCGAATGCGTATGTGAGCTCGTGGGGCGTTAAAACACTTACACCGGCGACAAACTGTGCAGGAACGGTTGTTTCTGGCCAGTCAGCCTATATTGTTTCGACCCCTACCTACCGGACGTCGTATAGTGTGAGCCCGGTGACGAGCTCGAACGTAGGTACGCAGACTGCGACAATCACTGGTACGACATCAATGCTTCGTTCTTCTGGCGCAGTATGGAAGACATACACGAAAACGTTGATTGTAAAAACCGGTGGCCAGATTAGCACGAGCCAGGTTGTCTTTGGATACTATGCTAACACCGGCGCCTTCTTTGGTACGGTTGGAGCCGATGGTGTTATGCGCACGGTTGGATACAACGGGTATGGAATGCTTGGAAATGGCGGGTATGGATCTACACTTACTCCAACTAAATTTCAGACACCTACTGGAAGCCGCGTTGTTGCTGGTTTCTCGAGCTTCCTCTCGCTTGGAGTGCGTATGTATGCGCTTGATAGCAATGGAAACGCATATGGCGCGGGCTGGAACGGATTTGGCGGCGAAATGGGCGTAGGACAGCCGAAGACGACTCAGTATATCCCGACGCCACAGAAAGTGATAGTGCCTGCTGGTAAGCAAATTCGCTATATTGTGGTCGGGCTTGAAAATGACTACTTTATTACTACCGATAACAATGTTTATGCAGCAGGCTCGTGTGACTATGGGATGCTTGGCACGAACTACACGATTTCAGGGTGTTCTGATCAGGCGACGCCAGTGCGCGTGAACCTCCCTACGCCAACAAGTGACCCTAATACTATTCCTACCAATAATATTACCGTTGACCGTGATGACGTGTATATTCGTATGGCGGGTGGCCGAGTGTATGGCTGGGGTGTTAACGACTGGGCGCAGCTTGGAACCGATACGTTCACGTCATCGTCAACGCCTATACAACTGGGCACCTATGGTGATAGTGGCAGCCCAAAGGCGACGCAGATCAGCACTGATGGCGCCTCATTCTATGTGCTTGATAGCACTGGGCATGTGAATAGTATTGGCCGCAATGACTTTGGGCAAATGGGTACTGATACGATGTCACTTCGTTTATTTGGACCTAGCAAGTGCTTGGATAATAAATCTGCAGACGGGGTGACTATGCAGTTTTATACATGTAACGGCTCAGATGCTCAGGTGTATGAATACCGTATTGCCGATAAGTCTATATACAATCCTAGCAGTGGTAAGTGTATAGATAATACGAGCGGTGACAAGGTGTCGATTCGATTATATACCTGTAATGGAACGGTTGCTCAACAGTTTGTCTGGGACACTAGCGCGGGCACCTTCTTCAACGCGAACGCTAACAAGTGTATTGATAATAAGAATGGTGACGCATTGAACATCCAGCTTGCTACTTGTAATGGTGGGGCGTATCAGAACTTTATGGCCTATAACGGCTCATTTACACCATTTGACATGAGTGGATTCACCGGTACGATTACTAAAATGTGGACTGACCAGGGCTCGCTCAGTGTGCTTACGACAAAGGGTGAAGTATGGAGCGCAGGATACAACTCAAAGGGCCAGTTTGGCAGCGGCACAACAGGATCGTACGTTCCGACACCAGTGAAGTTTAATATGCCAGTGGCGGCGACGGATATTTATGAGGCATTAGGTGGTGACCTTTCGCTCTATCAGAATCTTTATGCAATCGGCTCTAATGGCAAGGTGTATGGGGCTGGAGCTAATACATTTGGACAGCTTGGTAATGGTACGACGAGTGCATCGGTCTCGACGCCGGTGGCAATGTCGGTGATTGATGGAAGCTCAATCGTTGCAACACAGGTTATAACAGGGTATGGTACGACGATTGTTTTTACGACTAATGGCTCGGTGTATACAGTTGGCCATAACGACTCAGGTCAGCTTGGCGATGGAACGACAACAAACCGCTCGACGCCGATTAAGGCGCAATACGTTAATAACCTTACTCCTGCGACGTACTAGTAAGGTACCAGCCGCCATCGACTGGTGACTGGTAAGTACTGAGCTCGAGATCGAGATTGTACTTCTGTAGCTCTTTTATGGCTTGTAGTGCAGCTTGGCGGCTTGGAAAGCGTTTTTTGAGTGGCGCTGCCGCGGTTTTTGGTTCGTATGGGATATGTTGGGGGGTATTATTGCGACGGGGCATTTTCTTAAAAGTGGCTCTTACATTAGTAGTGGATATCTGGTACAATAATAGCATATGAGCAAGCTGCCAGATGACAGCACTAGTGCCGGTGATGGTAAGAAACGATCGCGACGATCTGACGGTCTTTACCTCATCACATCTATGGCAGATACAACATGGCGCATGTTTATACCAACCCTTGGGCTCTTGCTCGGCGGTAATGCACTCGATGACAAGCTACATACCCGTCCGTGGCTGATGCTTGCTGGTGCGACCATTGGTGGTTGGATAGCAGCTGTATTAATAAAGCGACAAATTGCAAAGGGTAAACGATAGTGCTAAATAGTTTCGCAGCAAGTGACATTCATGTAAAACTCCCAGTGGAGCCAATCTTCCACGTCGGTCCGCTCCCTGTAACTAACTCAATGATCTTAGGCGCATTCGGTATTGCTGTGATGCTTGCAGTGTTTGCCTACACTGTTTCGGCGTTGAAACGCGGCAAACACAATCACTTTGTTGGTTTGGTGCAGTGGGCTGTTGAAGGTATGTACAGCTCGGTGCTTGAGATTATTCCTGATCGTAAGGTTGCCCGAGGTATTGCGCCACTTGCGCTTGGTATGTTCTTTACAGTTCTCTTCACCTACTGGTGTGCAATTCTACCTGGTGTTGCATCGATTACCTTTGACGGCAAAGAGCTCTTTCGTGAACTACCTAGCGACCTGAACTTCACCTTTGCGCTCGCACTCATTTCACTTGTTGCGGCGCAGTACTACGCAATTAAAACGCATGGCGTTGTCGGTAATATTAAGCGCTACGCCAAGAACCCATTTAAAGACCCTATCGGTTGGTTTGAAGGTCTGCTTGAATTTATCGGTGAGTTTAGCCGCTACATCGCACTAAGCCTTCGTTTGTTCGGTAACGCGTTTGCTGGTGCCGTACTTCTTATGATCGTCGGTATTCTGACAGGCTGGCTTGCTGGCCTCACTCTACCGCTTGTGATGGTGTTTGAGCTATTCATTGGCTTTATCCAGGCATATGTATTCTTTGTTCTGACTGTTATCTTCACTGCCCTCGCCACGGCATCACATGGCGACTCTCATTCTTCTGATCATTCTCTTGCCGAACCGAAATTAGCAGAGAGTGACCGTACGTAACGTTTATTAATAAAATAAGGAGATTTACTAACTATGGACGCATTAGCATTTGGTTTGACCTACGCACTTCCAGCATTTGGTGCTGCAATTGGTGTTGGTTTGATTGGTCTTGGCGCACTTAACGCACTCGGCCGCAACCCTGAGAAGCTTAGCGATATCCGTACTCTTATGATTACTGCTATCGTGTTCGCTGACTCACTTGCGATCATCGGTATCATTGTTGCCTTCATCGCAAAGGCGTAATGGTAATTTATGGCAAGTTTTATTGGACAATTTGCCGCTGAGGGTAGCTCGGATATTATGACGGGTCTTGGCATCGATGGAAAGCTCCTTGCTTTTCAGCTGGTAGCCTTTTTGCTTTTGGTGTTTGTTCTTGCGAAGTGGGTATTCCCTATTTTCTTCAAGATCATTGATAAGCGCCAAGAAGCAATCGAAGAAAGTAACCGCGCTGCCGTAGAAGCGTCAAAGCACGCTGAAAAGGCGCAGGAAGAAATCACCAAGCTCCTCAAAGAGGCGCGAACCGAGGCGAAGGAAATCGTGGCGACTGCCAAAGAAGAAGCAACTGCTATGGTGCAGGACGCGGAATCTAAGGGTAAGGCGCAGGCTGAGCACATTGTGGCTGAAGCACATGATGAAATCGCTAAGGAAGTGATTGCGGCGAAGAAAGCCCTTCATAATGAAACGATTGATCTTGTGGCATCTGCAACAGAAAAAGTTATTGGTAAGACGGTAACTGATGGTGTTGATGGCAAGGTTATCAAGGCTGCACTCGAGGAGAGTAAGTAATCTATGCAAGGTAAAATCTCTCGTCGTAAACTCGCCTTCTACATTGCTGACGCAATTGAGGCGAAGCACAAGCTCGGGACTGTACTTTCAGAGGTGGCTGCATATTTAGTTGATAGCAAACGAACGCGCGAAGCAGAATTGCTAGTGCGTGCTATCGAAGATGAGCTTGCGGCACGCGGTATTGTTATCGCACATGTTGTGACGGCACGACCGCTCGCGAAAGAGCTTGAGCAAGCGATTAAGACATTGATTGATGCTCGAGAGATTCACCTTGATGCAGAGGTTGACCCGAGCGTTATCGGTGGCGTACGTGTTGAGACGCCCGGCAAACTACTCGATGCGACCATTAAACGTAAACTCCTGGCATTACACCAGGCTAAGATATAAGAAAGGCTGACTGATGGCTGATATAGCAGTGACAGAATTATCAAAAGGCCTGCGTGATGCAATTGCTAAGTTGGATGCGAGCGATAATCTCGAATCAGTTGGCGTTGTTACTCGTGTAGGCGACGGTGTTGCATGGGTCCATGGCCTTGCAGACGCCGGCTACAGCGAAGTGCTTCAGATTGAGACTAAGTCTGGAATCATCGAAGCATTCGTCCTTAACCTTATGGAAGATGAGATCGGTGCCGTACTCCTCGGTAGCGACCAAACAGTTTCTGCAGGCGACAAAGTAACGCTTAAGGGCGAGGTGCTTTCTGTGCCTGTTGGCCCTGAGCTTCTTGGCCGTGTGGTCAACCCTCTCGGTGAACCACTTGATGGTGGCCCAGCAATCAAAGCAAAGCAGCGCGGTCATGTAGAGCGCGAAGCAATTGGCGTAATGGGTCGTAAGCACGTGCACGAGCCAATGATGACTGGTATCATGGCGATCGACGCTATGTTCCCTATCGGCCGTGGTCAGCGTGAGTTGATTATTGGTGACCGCCAGACTGGTAAGACAGCAATCGCAATCGACACGATGATTAACCAGGCCCGTGAAAATACTGGTGTGGTAAACATCTATGTTGCGGTTGGTCAGAAGCTTTCTAAGGTAGCTGGACTTGTCGAGCGCCTTAAAGAAGAAGGCGTCATGGACCAGACAATCGTCGTTGCGACCGGTCCGTCCGACCCAGCTTCCCTGCTCTACTTGGCGCCATATGCTGGTACTGCCATGGGCGAGTACTTCCGCGACAACAAAAAGCACGCGCTGATTATCTACGATGACCTCACAAAGCACGCGGTTGCATACCGCCAGATGTCATTGTTGCTTCGCCGCCCACCTGGACGTGAAGCCTTCCCTGGTGATGTGTTCTACTTGCACTCACGTCTTTTGGAGCGCTCAGCTAAGCTTAGCGATGATCTTGGCGCAGGCTCACTCACCGCTCTGCCTATTATTGAGACGCAGGCTGGTGACATTTCTGCATATATCCCTACTAACGTGATTTCAATCACCGACGGCCAGATCTTTATGGAAACTGACTTGTTCTACCAGGGTATTCGTCCAGCGATTTCTGCCGGACTTTCTGTGAGCCGTGTTGGTGGTGACGCCCAGACAAAGGCTGTTAAATCAGTGTCTGGTCACCTTAAGCTTGGCCTTAGCCAGTTCCGCGAACTTGCAAGCTTCGCACAGTTTGGTAGCGACCTTGATGAAGCGACGAAGGCTCAGATCGAACGCGGTCAGCGTCTTACCGAGCTTTTGAAGCAACACCAGTACCAGCCAATGAGTATTTGGCAACAGTGTGCCAGTATCTTTGCGGTGAGCGAAGGTTTGTTTGACAAGGTTCCTGCAAGTAACGTGAAGGATGCACAAAAAGCACTCCTTACTCGCCTTAACTCTGAGCATGCAAAAGAGATGGAAGAACTTAACAAGGGTTCTGAGAAACTTGAAGCGAAAAGCGACATGGGCAAGCTGATCGCTAAGGCTGCAACAACCGTTGCTAAGGGGTTTGAGGGCTAATGGCCTCTCAGCGACAGCTAAAAACGCGTATTCGCTCGGTTAAAAATACCAAGCAGATTACTAAAGCTATGCAAATGGTAGCAGCCTCAAAGATGCGCCGGGCGCAAGATGCGACAAAGGCATCTCACCCGTACGCAGAGGCTGCGAATGAGCTGCTTGCGTACCTCGCAAGCCAAGGTGAAACGCGTGACCACAAGTGGTTCGTCGAACGCCCAGTTAAAAAGCGTCTTATCATTGTTGTCGCAAGTGATCGTGGTCTCGCTGGAGCCTACGATTCAAACGTCCTCAAAAAATACCTTAGCTTGCTGAGCGAGGACGAAAAAGCGAAGATCGGTAATGCAACAATCGCTATTGGTCGCAAGGGCTCACGTTTTGCAGCGCGTTTGAAGGCTGTAGAAGTTGTCGGATCGTATGGTGATATGCCTGATTACCCTGATGGCACTGAATTTCAGACAATCTTGAGCACTGCAAAAGATATGTTTGAAAACGGTGATGTTGATGCGGTTGACGTGGTGTACACTCGATTTGTAACGAGCATGACGCAAGTTGCCGACATGATTCGCCTGTTCCCTGCCGGGTACACTGAGACGGAAGTAAGCGACTCTGTACGCGCATCAATTTTTGAGCCATCAAGTGAAGAAGTTTTGAACGACGTAGCCTACCGATTGATCGGTGCGCGTTTGTTCCAGGCGCTGCTTGATGCTCGCGCGAGCGAATACAGCATGCGTATGCTTGCGATGAAGAATGCAACTGATAACGCAAGTGGCTTGATTGATGATTTGACGCTCGCTATGAACAAGGCGCGCCAATCAGCAATTACCCAGGAATTGAGTGAAATCAGTGCTGGTGTAGAGGCTTTGAAATAATGAAGGAGAAAGTAATGAGTAAACAAGGAAAGATTATCCAGATCATGGGTGTGGTCGTGGATGTCGAGTTTGCCGAAAAGGACCACCTGCCGGCTATCTACGACGCCCTCAC
>DATIJR010000056.1:0-1990 GCA_035478455.1 Patescibacteria group bacterium
GGCAGATCTCAGCTGCTCACAAGATGCAGCTGAAATTCACCTTAATCAATATCTCAGCATATGCTATTTCAATTTCTCCCGTCAAGGACCCGTTCTGACCGCGCCGTCTTGTGCCACAGTACAAAGCCTGCAGCGAGGAATACAAATCCAAAGATCAACATGAGATAGGTTGGTTCAACTGTACCCGATTTCGGAATGCCTGACGATGTTGATGGCACCGAAACACGAGCACTTGCACTCGCAGTTGGGGTTGGCGTCGGCTTTGGCGTTGCTGAAGGCGATGCGCTGAATGCAGGCAGGCCGTTATTGCCTGCAGATGTTCCTGCCGACACTAAGAAGGTGCGTTGTTCCGTATGCACGACGCCAGCACTATCTGTATAGCTGACAGTAATGGTGTGTGAACCCGGATCCAAACCAGCAGGCGGTGTGAAGCTCCAGTTGCCGTTGGAATCAGTGGTGACCGTGCCGTTTACGACCTGCGACGAATGAATCGTGATCGTGAGTGTTGTGATGGCCGGAGCGCTTCCTTTAATTGTGGGTTGGAGGGTCGTAAACGTTTGGCCATCGGTTGCCGGATTGGCAAACACAATGTCGCCTCCGGCACCTTCTGACACACCGCTTCCGGATGCCGTGCCAGAAGCTGAGAGATTATTCTCGGTTGGCGCGTTGAGTGCTTGCTGCGAGAACGAGCTCGTATCTGTTGCGGTTTGTGTTGTCGATTGATCGCCGGCTCCTGTGCCAGTCGTGGTTCCGCCCGCTGTATCAGCGGTGAAGTCCTGATTCTGTCCAAGTGTGATCGTAGGAACGGGCTGCGTGTTCTTGACGATCGTTGTCGCGTTTGAGGTTTGGCTTGCAGATGGTCCCTGCACCAAGATATTAATCTTCACATTGTCGTCTAAAGAGGCGAACGAGGACAAATCGGTGGTGCGCGCTAGCGCCAATGAAACCGCGTAGCTTCCGGACGACTTTACCAATGTTGAGAGTGGGGAGCCGCCATCAACCGTCATATAGACAATCGCATCTTTCGCTGGAGAACCACCACTTTGCACCACCGTTCCGTAGGCTGTTAGTGCATTCGGTGCGCCGCCAATTTTCGCAGCGGTTTTTACTGAGTAGGGTTTATTACCGTCAGTGTAGGCAAAATTGTTGGCCGTGCCGATACTAAAGTAATAAGTTGCTGAGGCGTCGAGGCCGCGAACCGTAATATGGTGAGTGGTAAATTGACCGATTGATCCGCTAATTTGATCGCGGTCATCGCCGGCTTGTGTGGTAAGCCGACTCGCGTCGGTGCTGTATTTAATAAATCCGGGCGTTGTGGTGTCGGTCAAAAACGATACTGTAAATGAGTCGTTCGACACGTTGGTAATCTTCATTTGTTTTGGGGTGGTTTCTGGCGAAGCGCGTGGGAAGAATCCGCCGGTACCGGTGCTGAGCAAAAACACGCCGACAGCGAGTCCCGATCCCAAGAAAAGTAAGCCGAGAATGGTTGGTATACGCTTCGATAAAAGTTTGGACAGATTCATAGCAAAAACAACCCTCTTGTAAAGGCTTGAACATAACTGTAGAGGAATCTCAATAAAACAACAAGGCGATGAAAACCCGAATTATAACCTTATTGTCTGGTTAGAATTTGCATAAACATCTGATTGGCAAACGCACGAGCGAATGATTAAATGCAGCCATGGTTATGGCGTTCTTACATCGGTTTCAAAACGGAGCGAAATGGCTCGAGCAGCAACAGACCTCGATCCTCTCGGCGGCGGTCATCATCACCGCCTCAATTGTGCTCTCGTCGGTGACCGGCCTGATCAGTTATCGCTTGTTGGCATCGAAGTTTTATAACCCAAACACAAAAACACAGGAACAACTTGATGCATATTGGGTTGCGTTCCAACCTTCCGATCTTGTGTTTCAGTTTTTAGTTGTTGGTGCGTTGTAGGCCGCATTCATCCCGGTCTTTACTCGATATAAAAAGAAGAGTGAAGAAGAT
>DATIJR010000057.1:0-3172 GCA_035478455.1 Patescibacteria group bacterium
AAACCATTCATCGTCACGGTTAAGCACAATAAAGCGTGGCGAATCAGCAAAGAGTCGCCCCTTCACCTCAGCATATGCTTCCATCGTGCCATGGTAGTCCAGGTGATCCTGTGTAAGATTCGTCATAATCGCCATCTCAACTGGCACGCCATCAAGTTTGTGCTGATGAATCGCATGGCTCGGAAATTCCATCACTACATAATCAACCTTCGCACGCTTCGCGCTATGAAAGAATTGCTGCATACGCGACACCGTACCGACCGTGGCGTTCAAGTCGTTACGTTTAGCATGTCCAGCCACTTCAATCGTTGCTGTACTAAACATTGCCGTCGTTTTACCAGCCTGCTTAAGAATTTCGTTGATAAAATTCACCGTCGTCGTTTTACCATTTGTACCCGTTACCGCAATCACCTTCAGGTGCTTTGCCGGGTTCCCATAACGAGCCGAAATTGCTCGCACGCGCGTCTTACGGTACACATCCTCGAGATTTTTCACCGTCGAGCGAGGCAGTACCTGCCGCACACTTTTCACCAACCTATCCTTCATACCTCCAGTTTAACACTTTTTAATATGTCGAGCTTCGAAAACCCCTACAAACAGCGAAGCTCCTTGTAATCTTTGAAGCAAATTTATGGTATAATAACGTAAATGAAAATCCTGGGAATTGAAAGTAGCTGTGACGAAACTGCTGCCGCTGTTGTCGAAGACGGCTCGATACTTCATAGCAATGTGATCGTTTCACAAATTGATATCCATAGTCATTACGGTGGCGTCGTACCAGAGGTAGCAGCGCGCAGCCACATCGAAGCAATCAATCCTGTTATCACCGAGGCACTCGATAAAGCTAACTGCACCTGGGATGATATCGATGCAATCGCCGTCACCTACGCCCCAGGCCTTATTGGATCACTGCTCGTCGGCACGCTTGCTGCACGCACGCTTGCAGTACTCCATAACAAGCCGCTCTACCCAATTCACCACGTTGAGGCACATGTATACGCCAACTTTGTCACAGGCACTACCGAGTCCAATTCCCTACTCGACTTCCCAAGCCAGCAACCAAAGTTCCCCATGCTCGCGCTCATCGTATCGGGTGGCCACTCACAACTAGTACTTTTTCGTGATCACGGTGATTACGAATTACTTGGCCAGACTCAAGATGATGCAGTAGGCGAAGCATACGACAAAGTAGCCAAAATTGTTGGCCTCCCCTACCCCGGCGGCCCATCAATTGCAAAGGCTGCATTGCTTGGCGATCCTAAAAAGTATCAATTCCCTAAAGCGAAACTCCAAAACCCATACGATTTCAGCTTCTCTGGGCTTAAGACAGCCGTTCTACGCTCCGTACAGGCTGCAGTTGGGAAAGATTACACATTCCCATCTCACGAGCTTCCAGCGCTCTTAAACGAGGCCATGCGCAATGATTTTGCGGCAAGCTTCCAGCGAATTGCCAACGAAACACTCGTTGATAAAGCAGTCAAAGCATTTGATGATTACCAGCCAGCCTCAGTCGTCATCGCCGGCGGCGTTGCCGCCAACCAAGACCTTCGCAAACAGCTAAAAGAGCGTCTCCCTATCGATATCGAATATGCACCGATGCAACTTTGTACCGATAACGCCGCAATGATTAGCACACTCGGTTATTACTACGCCCAGAAAATGGCGCCAGCAGATCCGTACACCCTCGAGGTAATACCAAGCCTCTCAATGACAAAAACCGCATGGAATAAACTCTAAGGCATACCAATGACAAGGTATTTTTCATCACTTGAAGACCAAGCTCTTATCGATCTCATCACAGATGGTGCTGTTGGCGTACTTCCAACAGATACCGTATACGGTCTCGTTGCAGCGATTCGCCATCCCGAGGCCGTTACTAAGCTCTACGCCACGAAGCCGCGCGAGCTTGCCCCAGGCACCATCATCGCGGCAAGCGTCGACGACCTTGCATCTGTCGGGTTCCGTCTCGACCAACTCAAACAAGTTGAGCATTACTGGCCAGCGCCTCTCAGCGTCGTACTCGACGCCAGCAATGTAAATGCAGACGTAAAACAAGCGCGAACAGACCTACCAGTCCGCATTCCAAATAACCCAGCACTTATGGATCTTCTTCGCCAAACTGGCCCACTCATGACTACTAGCGCCAACGCGCCAAAACAGCCTACTTCTATCTCTATCACAATGGCCCAAAACTACTTTGGCGACAGCGTCGACTACTACGTGGATGGTGGCGACTTATCAAATCGCCCACCCTCAACCATCATTGGCATCAAGCCTGATAATTCCATCGAAATCTACCGCCAAGGCGCCGTAGAAATCTAACGCAAAGCCCAAAGAGACCCGTTCCTCTTTTCTTCAGACCAACGACGATACCTTTCGTCTTAGGATGTATTCACATCTACTGTTTTTTCAACGGTACTAAAAGCAAAGTGCAACCCTTAAGATTTTTTAGCGTAAAAATCTTAAGGCGTGTAACGGTACCTTGAAAAAATGGTAGACGTGAATACTTCCAGATGTGTCACATACCTGGTGTTGTATTTATCTCAACAACTTAATCTTACGTACGATCGATTTAGCCTTTGGTAGCACAACCGTCCACACCGAATAAAGTGGCGAAAGCGGATAATCAAATGTCCCTGCTAGCATATCCTCGTGGCTTGCAAACCCTTGCTTAAACGTACTCACACCGTCGTTAAGCAATCCGTTCATATCGTATCGGGCAATCTCCCATCGCTTACAGGTCGTAATCGCGTGCCACTTTAACGCATAATTAGCGCGCAGTTCTTGCCCGCGGTCATTCATACCCCCGTACAGCTCAAAAGCCGTCCTGCCGCTTACCGCAAGCCATACAAACGACAACAATTTCTCGCCTTCATACGCTGCAAAAATCACCGACGCATCACCCAGTTTCTCGTGCACATCGTAATAATACTCATCTCCATGTAACGCAAAGTTAGCCCTTGCCGCAGTCTCGTGATAAATTTCCAAACACTTCGCAATTTCGTCATGGGAAGTCACCTGCTTCAGCGTCACTCCTTCCCTACCCGACTTACGAATGTACTGGCGCGTCTTCTTCGTCATTGCCTCAAGCAGCTCATCCTCAGTCTTACTAAGATCAAGAATCAGCGTTCGAGGAATCAAAATAGTATTTTTTGATTGCTGAAAACCTTCG
>DATIJR010000058.1:0-5582 GCA_035478455.1 Patescibacteria group bacterium
TGTATCCGGTAAAGGAGCCCCACACACTGGCCATGGCTGCCATCCGCGACGCTGATATGTTTCCCACGCCTTTTGGTCTTGCACAGCTGGAGGGGCATCGGCTGGATCGTAGTATCCTTCATAGTTAGCCCATGTCTTATAATCGTATTGATACGCACCCCGATACGTTGGGTTATTCTTGTTCGCATAGTTACCGCCTGCTTCACATTTGCGAAGTTGAGATAACGCTGCTGCAAAGTCACCACTAAAAACAGGCTTCGAACCAACGATCTCAAGCTGTTCTGTAGGCTGATTAGTGACGACGCTATTGATTGACTTACGAGAAGTCTCAACACCATTAATCAGGTTCACCTCATATGTTACGGTCTTCTTGCCATCTTCTCCTGGGGTCTGTACTTTGCGATAGCCAACTGGCTGGTCAGCATCCTGAATTGTTTTAGTGTCAAATTTGATATCTTCATCCTGTGTAACCGTCTGTACACCATCACGCCAAATTCGAATAGTCATACCTGTAGTAATTGGGGTGGAGAGGGATGGATCAATACCGTCTTTAGGACCCATTGTCACATGCTTTTCTTTCAACATATCGCCCACGGTTTTTGCCTGGGTGTAGGCTGTTTCAGTCTTGCCGTAGAAATTAAAAGTGAACTGCGTTGCGCGAGTAATTGTCATTACCTCTGCCGCACCGTCAGACAGCGGGTCCGATGATGGCGCAAGGTTAGTGATATCCTCGTCGTGAAGTGTCACATTAGCCTCTTTGGCGATTTGGCTTGGGGTGCGATATGCCGTGATAACCTTAGTATCAACCTTGCCGTCATGAATCGCAATCGGGCGAGCACGGTAAATATTTACCTGGTACGAGCCCGCGACAAGCTTGTTATCGAGGCCCGGCTCAATAAGGTCTTTTGCGTCGACGCGAATGTTCTGCTCAGCGAGTGCCTCGCGGAGTGTTGATTTTTTAGTAATAAACCCTTTATCGGTGCCATTATCGTGCAGGGTAATGATATGCTCGTTTGCTGCAGGCGTTGCCGACTCAGCGCTTGCACGGTAGCTTGAGAAGATAAGAACGCTAAGGAGAGCTAGTGTAGTGAACACTATAAAAAGGACACGGTAACGGTGTGAAGACCTCGCAATAATCTTATCCATAACCAAATCGTCACTCTTATCGAGTACGTGCTGATTATTATAGCAAAATAGTTGCTTGCTACCAAATATAGCTAGAGTTTTTCGAGCCGTGCGTATTCGACGTTTAGCTTCTTACGAACGCCATTATCGAACTCAACCGTTGCCGCCAAACCATCGATATCAACGATTTCACCATCGCCAAATTGGCGCGAGCGCACTCGGTCGCCAATATCGAAGTCCATGACAAATTCATCAAACTCATTGTAATCTTGCGATTGCGGTGCAACTGGCGCTTGGCGCTGCATGAGCTCGTAGCCCATATCTTCTAGGAAGCGTGACGGCGATGCATAGCCTCGCTGCCCGAACTGCATACGGCTCTGTGCATAGCTGAGATGGAGTTCTTCGCGGGCACGAGTCATACCGACATAGCAAAGTCGGCGCTCTTCTTCGAGCTGCTTCGGGCCCTCTTCGAGCGCACGGGAGCTTGGAAATAGGCCATCTTCCATGCCAACCATAAATACTACAGGGAATTCGAGTCCTTTTGCGGCATGCAGTGTCATCAATGTCACTTTTGATTCAGTGCTGTCGGTATCTGCGCTGCTCATGAGGGCGATTTCCTCAAGTAAGTCAGGTAAGCTAGCGTATGATTTTGCATCGCTAATCAGAACCCCAAGGTTTTCTTCGCGCTCCTCGGCGCGCGGTGTACCATCAAGGATGTATTCGCGGTAGCCGACTGCACCCACGAGGTAGTCGATAAGCTCACTCGGCGGTGTGCCACCCTCGACGAGTGTTTGCATTACGCGCAGCTTTTCGCCTAATCCAACGAGTGAATTACGTGCGCGCGGCGTTAGCTTACTGGTTTGCTCGGCATTCACCAGGGCTGTAATGATATCCATACCAGAGCCAGCTTGCCATTCCATGAATTTCTCGAAGCTTACTGCGCCAATACCGCGTGCGGGGACATTGATAATACGGCTCAGGCTCATGCGATCATTTGGCTGATACACGAGGCGTAAATACGCAACAATGTCTTTAATTTCAGCGCGGTCATAGAAGCGTACGCCACCGACGATTTGATATGGGATGTGGTATTGCAAAAGCGTGCGCTCAAAGGCAAAACTTTGTGCGTTTGTACGGTATAGGATCGCAAAATCGCCGTGTTTGCGCGCGCCCACAGAAGTCTGAGCGCTAATTCGGCGAGCCACTGCATAGGCCTCTTCGGTTTCATCGTATACGGCTTGAATCTCTACTGGGCTGCCCTTACCGGCGTCTGTCCAGAGATTTTTATCGGTGCGCTCGATGTTTTTAGAGATCACATTATGTGCAGCTTCGAGAATTGCGCCGGTCGAGCGATAGTTCTGCTCGAGCTTCACAACCTTAGCGCCAGGGAAATCGCGTTCAAACCCCAAGATATTTTTGAAATCAGCACCACGCCAACTATAAATCGACTGCCAATCATCACCCACTACACAAATGTTATGTGCGGTGTTTACAAGCAATTTTACGATTGCGTACTGCGCAGCATTCGTATCTTGATACTCATCGATCAATACATGCTTGAACTGCGTCTGATAGCGCTGGCGCACTTCGGCCGATTCGCGCAGCAAGCGTACGGTTTCAATGAGTAGATCGTCGAAATCAAGTGCCCCTGCCTCTTGGCGCATTGTTTCGTAGCGCGCGTAAATACGCCCAATCGCCTCTTGGTTTGGGTAATGCGCGCTAGCTGCATAATCCTCGGGCGTTAGTAATTCATTCTTGGCATTACTAATCGCGGAGCTTGCTGTTCGAGGCTTCACTTGATCGGTGCTGATTGAAAGTGCTTTCATTGCCTGTTTGATGAGCCCCTGGCGATCGTCTTCGTCGTAGATTACGAAGTTTGATTGAATGCCGATTGCGGCACCATCTTGCCTGAGTAGTCGTACGCAAATGCTGTGAAATGTCCCCATCCATGGCATGAATGAACGCGTGTTTGGTTGGCCAGCAAGTTTCGCGAGCCGCTCGCGCATTTCTTTGGCTGCCTTATTCGTAAATGTTACCGCCAAAATTTCGTTTGGCCATACCCGCTCGTGTGTTAATAGATACGCGATACGATGCGTTAATGTTTTTGTCTTACCACTACCGGCGCCCGCTAAAATCAGTAGTGGCCCACTTGTCGTTAGGACAGCCGATTTTTGGGCGTCATTTAAACCCTCTAAAATATCCATTACCTCTATAATACCGAAGAATGCCTAGCGCGTGAAGTAGAAATATGCCGCGCCGCCAATTGCACCGATGAGCAAGAGGCCAACGCCGACCATGATCCAGACGCTTGTTGGCGTCTTCTTTTTCGTTGGCACTACTGGCTCGATTGGCTGATGGTAGGACGAAGTGTCGTAAATTGAGCCGTTTGACTGATCGCCCGATGAAGGCTGCTCGGTGTACTGCTGTGCGATTGAACCACCGGCTGGAGGCTGTGTTTGTGGTTGAACTGGAGCTCGTGGCTGCTCGATAGGGTCTGGCGATGCTACCGCTGGAATCAGTAACTCTTCTTCGCCTGTCTCAAGTTTTGGCTGCTCAGTAGGCGCTGGAGATGCGATCGATTGCTCAGAATGGCTTGATAGGTCGCGAGATTCAACCGCCATAAGATCGCCGCTAAACTCTTCGGGTAGCGCTACCGCTGGCATAGGGTCAGGTGAAGCTAGAGTCTGCACATCGCTTGCAGGAGCTTCAGATGCGCTAGAACTAGTGTCTTCAGCTGGTAGCGGGCTGCCAAGCGGGCGTTTCTCTGGCTTTGCATCTGGCAAAAAAGGTGAAGTTAGCGGAGCCTCACTTAGAGGATCACTCGGAACGTCCAGAGCTACGACTGGAGCAGCTGCGGCTTCTGGTGCTGGAGCGGGAGTATTTGCCATATCAATTGGGTCTGGCCATGTTGAGGGTGCCGGAGTTTCGGCTGGCTCTTGCGTAGTTTCTGCAGAGTTCACGACTGGAGCTTCGCTCTGCTGGCCTGCACTCGCTGCGACAACATCATTGCCTGGTTGAATTGTCACGCCTTGGCGACCAACCGGCTTAAGCGTGTTCATATCGCGTGATGGATGTACAATGTCCATGAATTGGCCACGGCGCTTCATAGCAAGTGATGGGCCAGTGGGTGCGTCCACAACAGGAGCAGGTGCTACTGGCGTGGTAGGCGACATAATAGGAGCTACAGGTACATCAACTGATGGTGTAGCTGGCGTAGAAGCCGCTACAACGGCAGGCGATGCCGCATCAGACGCCGGAATTGTTACGATTTTCTCTTCAGGCTCGTCAAGACCAGCTGTGCGTTTGGTTGTATCTACATTAGCCATTAGGTCATTTACCGCCTTGTCAAGCTCATCGAAATCAATATCCGCCATTACTAACCTTTGTGACCTTTCTTTTCGATCGCTACTTCGCCATAGGCTTTTTTAATAATCTCTGAAAATGCGTGCACATCGAGACTGGCGCCGCCAATAAGCAAGCCGTCGACACCTTCGATAGCAAGAATACTTGCCGCATTATCGGTATTAACGCTACCGCCATACAGTACGCGTAAATTTTTAGCCGTAGCATCGCCAAACAAGTGCTTCACTTGGCTACGGATTGCCTTGATTGCCCGACTAATATCACCAGAAGTCGGGATACTGCCTGTGCCTATCGCCCAGACTGGTTCGTAGGCAACAACAAGTTGATTTGCTTCTTCACCAGTGATGTTCGCAAGGCCACCAACGAGCTGGTCATGGAGAATGTCGTTCGTCTCACCATCAGAGCGCTCGTGTGCCGTCTCGCCCACGCAAAGCACTGGGGTGATTTCATTACGGAATGCCGCCTGGACCTTATTACGAAGGTCTCGGTCACGCTCGCCAAAGATATGACGGCGTTCACTGTGGCCAACGAGCCCGTACTTTACCAAACCACGGAGCTGCGCTGCTGAAACTTCGCCGGTAAACGCACCGTTATCACGCCAGTAGAAGTTCTGTGCCGCCAAATTGAAATGGTGATGTTGTACTTGCAAGTGGAGTGGCTGCAGCGTAAGCATTGTCGGAGCAATTACTACTTCGACATTAGGATTGTGCCCGACAAGTTTGTCGAGGCGGTGCACAAATAAACTCCCCTCGTGGATATTGAGGTTCATTTTCCAGTTCGCAATGATAAGTTTCTTGCCCACGCTTTAATAATCAAAAATGCTTACGGTTAATTATACTCTAGTGTACTACGACTACTTGTTAGCGTCTAGTAGTGCCTCAATGCCGGGTAGTTTTTCTCCCGACATAAGCTCGAGGCTTGCGCCACCACCGGTAGACACATGACTAAAGCTTGCGCCATGGTTTGGATCCCAGTGAATAACGAAGTCTGCGGTATCACCACCACCAATGACCGAGGTAAGTTCACCCTTTTTGTCTGCCAAGACTTGCGCGAGAGCAGCCGAGGATGTAGCAAACGCGGGCACTTCTGCATAC
>DATIJR010000059.1:0-3881 GCA_035478455.1 Patescibacteria group bacterium
CTATTGATTACTGCGAGCATTTTGCAAGGTGTCTGGACACGTAAATCTACACGCTAAGGGCTCTTCTAATGAGAGTAATAAAAATACCCCGGATAGGCGGGGTATTTTTATATGGTGCATATTTCTAGCGGCGCTTCGGCTGCAAGAAGTAGACAGCACCATAGGTTGAGAGGGTTGCAAGGAGTGTTACAAGCAATCCGCTCAGTGATGAACCAGTGTGAGGCAGTTCGGCCGGCATAGGAAGTGCAGCTGAAACTGTCTGTGCGGGTGGGGTTACAGCTGGAGGCGTAACTACTGGTGGCGTAATGCTACCGCCGCCACAGTTCAAGCCAGTGAGATCAAGCGTGTATAGGTAGCTGCCATTATCGAGCCATTTGCCGCCATCGTTGCCTGGAGCGAGTACATACCCTGGGTTTGCAGTTGCAAGTACGCCCTGGTGAGTAGTGACAACGCCACCCTGAGCTGGGTCGACGATATTACCGTTAGCATCAAGGTAAACTTTCTTGTATGTAACACCGAGGGTGATAGGGAGGATGAGGGTACAATCGGTAATTTGTGGCTTGACAGGGGTTGCGACAGTAGGTGGGCAAGATTCATTAGAATCTTCGGCAGGTCCAAAGTCGATAGTTGTGTGACCGTTCGTGAAGTGTCCACTGACAGCAGTTGCGATAAGGTGACCGTCTGCATTGATAGTCCAGTGAATTTCGTTAGTATCTGCAGGTACAATCCACCTTGCGTTGTCCGGGCCACATTCATCTACTTGGCGTGGCTCTGGGATAGTAATACAATCTGCAAAGTCGAATGTGTAAGTTTTACTGAAAATTATGTTGTGGAAACAGTCATCGCTCACGAGCTTTACGGTAACGGTTGCACCTTGTGGGATGTGCTTGATAGTAACAGTCTTGTCGGCGTCGTAGGTCTTAACTTTAAGGCCGATAGTTACAATGTACTTGTAATCTTTGTGCCAATCACCCTTGTATGCAGGAAGGGTAAGCGTGCCATCAGTTTCACACGTAGGTTGTGTCTGTGATGCACAGCTCATTTGTTCTTCAGTCGTTGCTGGGCGTGATTTATGCTCTGTTTTGGTAGTTGAGTTCGCTATCCATTCGCTGCCGTTCCATGTGTACTTCGTGGTGGTAATTTCACGAGTTCGGTCAACGGTAGTATCGCCACATTTGTATGTACCATCAGTCCAGTCACCGTAAACAACAGTATCCTTAGGCTTTGGCGTGCAAAGCATGCGTTCAGTCGAGGTAAGGTCACGCTGCTGAGTTTCGGTAGTGATGGTTGCGTGGGCGTAGTCTGGCAACCACGTGTGGAGCCAAGTATTCCAAGCATATGGCGTTACGGTCTTAACGCGAGTTTGAGTAGCCTTAAGAGCCGTACAATCGACAATGCCGTAGCTCCAGTCACTGTAAGTAACTTTTGGTGCTGGTGGGCAGGCCTGGCCGCTGAGCTGTGCGAGAACAACAATATTGTTGAACACCACAGTTTTCATTTGATTGGTAAAGAGCTTGTTAACACCAGGGCGAATTGTCGCGGTAATCTTGTAGGTGCCCGGGCCATTGTTGCCGTTTGTCGCTGGATTCGTTGACCAAGTGTAGTCCTCTGTATTAATGAGCGTAAGGCTGCCGGCGGCCTGACATGTTGGCTGCGTTGGCGCTGGTGTAGCTGGCGTTGGTGTCTGTGGGATACCGTACTGCTGAGCACATAGAGCATCCATCTCTACAGTCACATCATGCTGATCATGGACGAATACTCCCGTAAGTGGAAATTCATGTTCAGTGCTCGGGCCGCCAATTTGAGCCTTCCACTTACCAGATTGCCCTTCTTGGTTACAGTAGACTTGCTGGTTTTTGCCGCCTGCATCTGCGAACGCAGGCGCAACAGGGGCGATAACATTTGATATTACGACGGCCATAGCCATCAATGCCGCAACAAACCTGCGGTTTACTTGTTTGAACATAAATCCTCCCCGATTTAGCTCCTACAGTTCCTATTGACCTTAAACTACCACTAAGTTTGGTGTGCGTCAAATACATTTTATAACTATAAAACTCTTATGCTTTTACAGGGGTAGTATGTGAAGCCTGCGATTGGCGAAGAAAATGGTATAATAACAGATAACATGGCCGAATATGATAAAACAAAATACGAACTGCCGTCAGACGCGGCCGATAATAGTAAATTAAATAAACTCCGTGCAGCCGTTTTAGGCGGCAACGATGGTATCGTCAGTATTTCGAGCCTAATGATGGGTGTCGCTGGCGCAACAAGTGACGCTAAGTCTATTGCACTTGCGGGTCTTGCTGCACTTATTGCGGGAGCCTTAAGTATGGCAGTGGGCGAATACGTGAGTGTCTCGAGCCAGTCAGACGCCGAGAAGGCATACGTCGCACTAGAGAAGGAAGATTTGCGCAATGATCCTGCCGGTGAGCTGGATGAATTGGCGCGTGAATACCAGAAATTGGGCGTGAGCTATGAAACCGCCAAGAAAGTCGCAGCAGAGCTGACAGAGAGAGATGCGCTACGAGCGCACCTGCATGTGCACTTCAATCTTGACCCAGATGATTTAAATAATCCATGGCAGGCAGCCATCGCAAGCCTTTTGTCATTTACCGCAGGTGGTTTAGTGCCGTTTTTAGCGATGATTCTTACGCCGAGCACTTGGCGAATTCCCGTTGCGGTTTTTGCCGTAGTAGTTGCACTTCTGGTAGTTGGGTATGTGAGCGCGCTCGTCGGTAAGGCGCCGAAGGCAAGGGCAATTACTCGAGTTGTGGTTGGGGGTTTGGTTGCCATGGCAGTCACCTACGGGGTTGGTGTGCTGTTTGGCCATAGCGTATAGCTGCTCGATATTGTATAATCGTAGAAATGAATACAATCTTTAAACGTACTAAAATCCTGGCAACTTTGGGCCCGGTTACATCGAGTGAGGAGAAGATCAACGAACTGATCGACGCTGGTGTAAATGGTTTTCGATTTAACTTTAGTCACGGCTCACACGAAGAGCGACTCGATCAGCTCAGGTGGATTCGTGAAGCAAGCACAGCGAGCAGCCGTCAAATTGCAGTCCTGCAAGACCTTCAGGGTCCAAAAATCCGTCTTGGCGTACTAAACGACAACCGCCACGACGTAAAAAAGGGTGACGAAATCGTTCTTGATTTTGCCGCAGACCACCACGACAATATCCTTCCAGTACAGTACAACCTTGCTGAAAAGGTAAAGGTTGGTGAGCCAATCTACCTCTTTGACGGCAAAGTTCGCACAACGGTTATCGGTATCGATTCAGGCACAGCTATTCGTCTCCGCATTGAAAACGATGGTTTCTTGATGAGCAAAAAAGGTATCAACCTTCCAGACACCGACTTTGGTGGCGATATTCTTACCGAGAAAGATCTCAAAGACCTCGAATTTGGTGCAACCCAAGACTACGACTACGTAGCGCTCAGCTTCGTGCAAAGCGAAGATGACATCAACAATCTTCGCCAAATCCTTACAAGCCACGGCTCAACAGCGCAGATTATTGCTAAGGTTGAGACCAAAGCTGCGATTCGCCCAGAGACACTTGAGGCAATCGTAAAGGCAAGCGATGGGGTGATGGTTGCGCGCGGTGACCTCGCGGTTGAAGCGGGTGCTGAAATCGTGCCAATCGTTCAGCGCCAGATTATTTCACTCTGCCGCAAATACGGCAAGCTCAGCATCGTTGCGACCCAGATGATGGCGAGCATGGTTGACGCACCAGAGCCAACTCGTGCAGAAGTAAGTGACGTAGCAACTGCTGTTGTGCAGGGTGCTGACACGGTGATGCTTTCTGATGAAACAGCGAACGGCAGTTACCCTGTAGAGACCGTTGCTGCAATGCGTAAAACAATTCTTTACAC
>DATIJR010000060.1:0-3949 GCA_035478455.1 Patescibacteria group bacterium
CCTGGACTTCATCGAACAATGCCTTTAGAGCTTCTTCGGGGCTTTCGCCCACTGGCATCAGCGCACCCGCAGTTTGCACCACGGCAGTTTTAACAGTATCTGCACTTTTTGAGACAAGCTTGTTTTGTTTTTGAGGACGCCAGCGGTTAAACATATCCGTATTATACGGGTTTCACCTATCTGTTACAACCGGCTGGGCGTAATAAAAAAGAGATGGACATGTATCCATCTCTTTAAAAACTTTGACTTATTTCTGGTGGCGCTTGCGCTCGTTTGCGTCGAGGTAACGCTTGCGAAGGCGAAGGCTTTTTGGTGTTACTTCAAGCAATTCATCGTCTTCGATAAAGTCGATACACTGCTCAAGGCTAAGATCTGTGAACGGAGTTAGCTGCACAACACCATCGCTTGAACTTGAGCGCATGTTAGTGAGGTGCTTTGCCTTACAAACGTTGATTTCCATGTCTTCATTACGGCGGTTCAAGCCAATAATCATGCCGGCATATACGACCGTGCCTGCGCCGACGTATAGTTCACCGCGAGCTTCAGCAGTCTGCAGTGCGTATGGAGTTGTCGTGCCAGCTTCAAATGAAATCAGCACGCCGTTACGGTTCTTTGGCAATTTTCCGCTGAGTGGCTGGTAACCGTGTGGCAAGCTATTCATAATAACCGTACCCTTAGTTTGGGTAAGCAAGATGTTGCGAAGACCAATGAGTGCGCGTGTTGGCAAAACGTAGTCAAGGCGAGCAGTGCCGCTTGAAGTTTGCTCCTGTGCGCGCATTTCAGCACGACGTGCACCAAGCTCTTGGCTCACTGCACCAACAAATTCTGGGGCAACTTCAATATAGAGCTCTTCGACTGGCTCTTTTTCGATGCCGTCTTCTGTGATTGTCACAACCTGCGGGCGGCCAACTTCGAATTCAAAGCCTTCGCGGCGCATTGTTTCAATAAGTACAGAAAGATGCAACTCACCACGGCCGCTTACTGTAAAGCCAATACCATTTTCTACCACACGAAGCGATACGTTTGTTTCGAGCTCTTTCTTCAAACGGTCACCAATTTGGCGTGAAGTCGTAAACTCGCCTTCTTTACCCTTCATTGGGCTAGTGTTTGGACCAAGGTACATGCTCAGTGTTGGCGCTTCGATGTCGATAGTAGGAAGTGCTTCAGGTGTGTCTTTATCGGCGATTGTTTCGCCAATATGCGCATCACCAACACCAACGAGAGCTACAATATCGCCAGCGCTTGCTTCTTCGATTTCTTCTTTTTGAAGACCACGGTAGCCGAAAATCTTTTCGATCTTGCTGCTAATTTGCGTACCATCACGCTTGATAAGTACAACTGGACCGCGTTTTACCGCACCACGAGTAATACGACCGATTGCGTATTTACCGAGGAATGAATCGTAAGTAAGGCTGGTTACGAGCAGCTGCAATGCACCGTTTTCATCAACACTTGGTGCTGGAATGTCATTAACGATTGCATCGAAGATAGGCTCGAGGTCAGCGTGCTGGTCGACGTTTTCTGGCATAGACTTCCAGGCTTTACCTTCGCGACCAATTGCGTAGTAGATTGGGTACTGCAGTTGGCTGTCGTCGGTAGCAAGTTCAAGGAATAAGTCAGAAAGCTCATCTTCAACTTCCGCAATACGACGTGCTGGTTTGTCGATTTTGTTGATTACTACAACTGGCTTTAGGCCAAGTTCAAGTGCCTTTGAAAGCACGAACTTCGTCTGTGGCATTGGACCTTCCTGGGCATCAACAATAAGAAGTACACCGTCTGCCATGTTAAGTGTGCGCTCTACTTCACCACTAAAGTCGGCGTGGCCTGGGGTGTCAATAATGTTGATTTTGTAGTCGCCGTGGTAGATGCTTGTCTGCTTGGCAGTAATGGTGATACCACGCTCGTGCTCTTGGTCGCCGCTGTCCATAATAAGGTGCTGGCCCATTTCCGCTTGGTTGTCGCGGAAGGTTTTACTTTGCTTAAGAAGACCATCAACGAGTGTCGTTTTACCGTGGTCAACGTGTGCGATGATTGCAATGTTGCGAATGAATTTGTGATCTGTCATAAAAATAATGCCCCTCCGGGGACAATTCCTTTCTGTTATTGTACCATACTTACGCTAAAATTAAAAGCCTAGGCCTTTTCTGGTGGCTGCAAAATAAGAGACAACATCGACTTAAGCTCAGTGCGCTGCTCGCTTGTAAGGCGCTTCATTTCAGGCAATTCATACTGCGAGACTTCTTCGAGTAATGTGGCGCGGAGTTTTTCGCCTTCGGGTGTGAGCGTAATAAGCTTTACGCGACGATCGGCTGGGTTCTCTTCACGCTTGATGTAGCCTTGTGTCAGCAGGCGGTCGCAGATGCCTGTTACGTTCGATGCATCGCAGAGTAAGATGCAGGAAAGTTCGTTCATAGGAATAGCCTCGCCCGGGTTCATAGCGCCAAGGCTATGAAGTTGCACGACCGTAAGATCATATTTCTCGGCTAGTTTCATAAGGCCGTGTTTTGAACGAAAAGCAACCCGAATCAGCATCCAGTAGAGATTGTCATTTGTCAAAACATCGTTCATACCTGTTATTCTAGCGCATTTTGTATTTTTAAGCAAATTACTTGACATTCTCAACTATATTGCAGTACGATAGTTGATGTTTTCAAGTAATTTAAGAAAGGAACTTATGAAACAACAATCACGTTGGATTGTGCTCACCCTCCTCGCATTGGCGCAGTTCATGGTTGTTCTCGATACGTCTGTCGCGAATGTCGCCCTTCCGGCCATTCAAAAGGCGCTCGGGTTTGACCCCTCAGCCCTACAATGGGTTATCACAACGTACGCGCTCACCTTTGGCGGCACCCTGCTGCTTGGTGGACGTGCAGCCGATCTTTTTGGTCGTCGTCGTACATTATTAATTGGTATTAGTGGCTTTACGCTTATATCACTCCTTATTGGCCTCGCTCAGTCACCGCTTCAGCTGATTGTGCTTCGCGCCCTACAAGGTATGAGTGCAGCGTTCATGTCGCCAAGTGCACTTTCGATTGTCCTTACGACATTCCGCGAAGGCAAAGCGCGTAATACCGCGCTTGGCGTATGGTCGGCCGTTGCGGCTGGTGGTGCTGCAGCCGGGCTTGTTATCGGTGGCATATTCACCGAATACCTTAACTGGCGCTGGAACTTCTTTATCAATGTGCCTGTTGGCATCCTTGCGATTGCTGGTATCTTAAAGTACGTTCCTGTGCACGCTTCAACCGCGTCACATCGTCACTTAGACCTGCGCGGTGCACTACTTGTAACATCTGGGCTTATGAGCCTTGTATACGGGCTTACTGAAGCGCCAAGCTGGGGCTGGACAAGCTTCGCAGCAATTGGCACATTGGCTGCAAGCGCCGTGCTGCTCGCCGGATTTATCTGGAATGAGTCGCGCGCAAGCCACCCGCTTATGCCGCTTTCAATCTTTAAGATTCGAAACGTTGCTGGTGCGAACGCCATCATGACCCCAATTACTGCGGGCATGCTTGGGCAGTTCTTCTTGCTGTCACTCTACCTACAAAGTGTTATGCAGTACAAGCCAGTAGAAGCTGGTATTGCGTTCCTTCCTTTCCCTATTGTTCTTGCGATTGTCGCAAACACCGTTCCACGCTTTATGCAGCGTGTTGGCTTTAAAAAGTTCTTGATGGCCGGTTCAGTTCTGCTTGGCCTTGGACTCCTATGGCTTAGTCAAATAACTGTCACGAGCACATACCTTACCGGTATCCTTCCCGCTATCATTTTGATGGCTGCCGGTATGGGTATGAGCTTTATCTCAGTGAACATTGCTGCAACATCAGGCGTACATGCCGAGCAAACCGGTTTGGCGTCAGGTATGCTTAACACCTCGCAGCAGATGGGCGGTGCTCTTGGCCTCGCAATTCTATCTGGCGTTG
Organism: Patescibacteria group bacterium; assembly: GCA_035478455.1. Taxonomy (GTDB): domain Bacteria; phylum Patescibacteriota; class Saccharimonadia; order Saccharimonadales; family Saccharimonadaceae; genus Saccharimonas. The sequence goes on from DATIJR010000060.1 coordinate 3,918, forward strand.
CTTCATCAGTCGCCAAAGACTCAGGTCTCGAA
>DATIJR010000061.1:0-5763 GCA_035478455.1 Patescibacteria group bacterium
TTTTTGATGAAGAAAACGTGCCATTTATTGGCCAATTGCTTATCGAAACAATATCCGCACAGGTCGCCACGCTACCTATTATGATCATGGCATTTCAACAGCTGAGCGTAATTGCACCGGTCGCGAATTTGTTGGTACTGCCAATCATTCCACTCATCATGCTACTCGTTGCATTGGCTGGAATTGGGGCCATTATTATGCCGGCAGTTGCAGTGGCCATCGGCTGGCCTGCCGAGCAATTATTGCATATACAAATCGTGATTATTAACTGGTGTGCTGATATTCCGTGGGCACTCGAAAAGCCGGAATGGCAATGGTGGGGTATGGCACTCTATACGGCAATTGTTGTGGCATTCATCATGCATATGAAGCTCAGGGCTGGCTATAAACTCTATACGGCATCGGTCGTGGAATAACGGGGGTGGGTATGGTATACTATGAATAGATTTGATCAAAAACAGTAGGAGATTTCTATGTCAGGACACAGTAAATGGGCGACAACTCATCGCCAGAAAGCTATCGTTGATGCAAAGCGCGGAGCGGCATTTACCAAACTTGGTAATATGATTGCAATCGCGGCGCGTGGGGGTGTCGACCCTGTTATGAACCCAGGCCTTGCGCTTGCGATTGAAAAGGCAAAGTCTGCAAACATGCCACTTGCAAACATCCAGCGCGCGATCGACCGTGTGGCGGATAAGAACGCAGCAGCACTTGAAGAGATTGTTTATGAAGGGTATGGCCCAGGTGGCGTTGGTATTATCGTTGAAGTGGCGACTGATAACAAAAACCGTACCTACCCAGAAGTACGTACCGCGCTCACAAAGAATGGTGGCACAATGGCTGATGCTGGCAGCGTGCTTTTCCAGTTCACGCGTAAAGGCGTGATCCGTGTCGCGGCGACCGGCGAAGATGCGTTATTGACCATACTTGATGCTGGCGCAGAAGATGCTATTGAAGAAAACGGTGGCCTAACGGTGTATACGGAAATGAAAGATCTCGCGAAAGTCCGTACTGCACTTGTCGAGGCAGGTTTGACCGTTGAAGACGCCGAATTGCAATACGTAGCAAACAACGACGTGCCAGTTGATGATAAAGAAACAGCGCGTAAGCTGCTGAAGGTGCTCGACGCACTTGAAGATCTCGATGATGTTGTGAATGTCCACACCAACGGTGACATCACTGCGGAAGTTGACGATTAGTATAAAACGCTAGCGTTTAACCAGTATTTTATTGACCCAACCCTTACTTATTTATAAGGTGTATATTTAAGGTATACATAAGTTTCGTAAGGGCAATATAAGTGAAACGATTGAATGCGGCTGTGAGAATTTGTGCGGTAATAGTGATGAGTATATGGTTCACGCCGAGCGTAAGTGCGTATGATATCGTAACGGCCCCCACGACGCCTCAGCCTGACGCTTCGCCACTCATCATCACCTCCTACAAGACAACAAGCGCCGGAACGGATATCGGTTTCATCCAAATCTACAATGATAGCGACTCACTGCAGGATTTAAGCGCGTGGACAATTACCGACGGCGAGAATAACCGTTCAATGGTAATTAATGCACGGGCGGGCTACATCGAACCCGGCACGCATGTGGTCGTGGCACAGGGAGGAGTTGAAAACGCAACCTATACGATGACCAGCTGGTCGCAGGTGGTTACCGTGCCGAAAATCATTAAAAGCCTCACCTTGTCGAGTGCCCAATTTAAGGCGCACGTATCTCAGATAGGTGGCACAGTCGATATTTGGCTGATGCGAAACGCTACAACATCTGGATACTCAACCTCCACGACGGCTGCTGCATTTGGCGCACCGTATCAACCACTTTTTGACGATGGGCTCTATGCCCTACCATCTGCCCCTGCTGGCTTGCATGTTGTCGAGATCTATCCGTATGCAAGTACATGCGATCCACTTGATACAAATGTACTTTGCGGCGATTACATAAAGCTCGTCAATGACTCCACGCTGCCAATTGACTTATCATCATATGTACTACGCACGGATAGCTCATCGAGCACGCGCACTAGTGCAAACACATTTAACCTGTCTGGCTACGGTGTCTTAATGCCAGGTGGTTATACATTAATCTCGCAAACTGACGGAGGTGGTCAACTTTCACTCACGAATAGTGGAGGCTACGTGTGGGTCGAAGATGTATGGGGGCTGGCACAGTTCCCTGAAACAATGATGCGCTACGAATCGGTGGGTAGTAGTTTGCAAGGGTATGGGTATGCTCGTGATGAATCGGGTAATTGGCAATGGACATCCACACCAATGCCGGGTAGCGCAAATGTAATTACGCCTCCACCTACTCAGGAATGTCCGGACGGTAAATACCTGAATCCGGAAACGAATCGTTGTCGCTCGCTTGAAGACACGATAAGCGCACTTACCTCATGCGATGAGGGTTCTGAGCGTAATCCGACAACCAATCGATGCCGTAAAATCACGACCGCAAGCAGTACGCAGACGGCGTGTAAGGAGGGGCAGGTGCGCAACCCTGAAACCAATCGATGTCGTTCAATTGCAAGTGAAGTGGCAGATTTGATTCCGTGCAACGATGGATATGAACGAAACCCGGCGACGAACCGTTGTAGGAAGGTTGCTGTTGCAGGAAGCGAAACGGTGAAATATCCGGTTGAGCCATACGAGCAAGGTGGCGCATCGATGGCGACCTGGTGGGTGATGGGCGGTATAGGCATCTTAGCGTTGGGTTATGGGGTGTGGGAGTGGCGCGAGGAAATCGGTACCGCTGGCGGCCGGCTCATCCGAGTAATCACGCGTCGTAAGCAGTAGGCTGCTATACTAGGGTAAATGAGGATTATTGGAATTGACCCAGGGACGGGTATTCTGGGATTTGGCGTCATCGACGCTAATAGGGGTAAAACCAAGCTGGTAACGGCAGGGGTAATTACGACGCCTGCACATACGCCGCTACCCGACCGTCTTGAAGAAATCTATAATGGGCTTACTGAAATTATCGGCGAAACCAAGCCGACCGTGATGGCGATTGAAAAGCTATTCTTTAACCAAAATGTAACCACCGCAATGAGTGTATCGCATGCCCGCGGAGTGGCAATGCTAACGGGGCAACAAGCAAAACTTCGCATCGAAGAGTACACGCCATTACAGATCAAACAGACCATGACAGGATACGGTAGGGCGGATAAAAAGCAAATTCAGGAGATGGTTCGTATACAACTCGGCCTCACTGAAGTGCCAAAACCAGATGACTGCGCCGATGCACTTGCCGCAGCCATAATGTGTGCGTTTACACTGCGTACCGAACAGGTGTAGAATGGTCTTATGGTAAAACGTAAGCAGCCGGTGCGGATGAACCGCTACACAAATCTTGCGCATAATAAACCTAAGGCACATGCGGCCAAGGCTCCTAAGAAAAAGGGGCTGGTCGGATGGTTCCTCGGGCTATCTCGTAAAAAGAAAATTATTGTCATCGCAACGCCAATCGTTGCGGCTTTAATACTCATACCACTCTTTACGTACATTATTTTAGCGAATGACATCGATGACCCCGAACGTCTGATGAACCGAAACAACACCGGTATCGTGCTCGAAGATGTAAATGGTGAGGCATTTTATAGTGTCGGTAAGGCCGAGCACCGTAATCAAATTCCACTCGATCAGATTTCCCCAAATATGAAAAATGCACTTGTTGCGAGTGAAGATCATGATTTCTACAAACATGGTGGATTCAGCGTAACGGGCATCTTCAGGGCACTATTTACCGGTGTTGGTGGCGGCTCGACACTTACCCAGCAGCTTGTAAAGAATACACTGCTAACTGATCAGCACAGTTACGTTCGTAAATACCAAGAGCTATTTATGTCGATTGCTGTCGAGCAGCACTACAGCAAGGATCAAATCCTCGATATGTACCTGAACTCAGTATTCTTCGGCGAAAACGCCTTTGGTATTGAAGACGCGGCAAAACTATACTTCGGTAAGTCGCCTAAGGATCTTGATCTAGCTGAGAGCGCGATGCTTGTTGGTGTGCTGCCCGCACCAAATGCCTACTCGCCAATCAGTGGCAATGCAACCTATGCCAAAGAACGCCAGACAACGGTACTGACGCGTATGGTAACGAACGGTTTTATCACTGAAGAGCAAAAAACGGCAGCCCTTGCCGAGACGCTTACCTATGCCTCATCAGCCCAATCAATCAACTCAGTTGCCCCTCATTTCGCACAAATGGTGATTGATGAGTTAAGTAAGAAATACGGCTACGAAACAGTCATGCGTTCTGGCTATCAGGTAAAGACGACACTTGATTTAACTGCGCAGCAAAATCTTGTCGATAGCGTGAACGCTGGCATGGCACACGTCAACGCGATGGGCGGTAGCAACGCAAGTGGTATCGTGATTGATCCGACGAATGGTGAAATACGGGCGCTGGTGGGTAGCGCTAATTACGATGACCCGAAATGGGGTAAGGTAAACATGGTGACGACGGCGCGCCAGCCAGGTTCAAGCTTCAAATCGATTTACTACTCATATGCACTGGCAGACGGCACGATTACGCCAGCAACAGTCCTGCAAGATAAAGTAATGGATTTTGGCGGTGGCTACGTACCACGTGATGCTGACCGAAACGAAACAAGCCGCGGGCAAGCCACGACGCGACAGGCGCTTGACTGGTCATTAAATATCCCAAGCATTCATGTCATGCAGTCGTATGGCATATCAAAGACAATTCAGGCGGCAAAAAATCTCGGCATTACGACCGTCGATGCAAACAAAAACTACGGACTCTCGCTCGCACTGGGCTCCGCAGAGGTGCCGCTCGAGCAAATGGCACATGCGTATGCAGCATTTGCCAACCAGGGCCAGCAATATGACTTATCAACAATCAACCAAGTTGAAGACAAGTATGGCAAAAGTATCTTCAAGAGCTTGCCAGTAAGTAAGCAGGTGATTAGTAAAGAAGGCGCTTACTTGCTGTCGAATATCTTAAGTGACAACAAAACACGTTCACGCATATTCGGCTCAAGCCTTACGGTATCTGGTCACACTGTCGCGGTGAAGACCGGTACTACAAATGACAACAAAGATGCATGGACGATCGGCTACAACCCGCAGTATGTAGTGGGCGTATGGGTTGGAAACAACGATAATACTGTAATGGCGAGCGGTGGTAGTGATATGGCAGGGCCAATTTGGCGCAATACAATGACAAAGCTGTTGTCGGGTAAGAAGGATGTTGCATTTGCAATGCCAGGCGGCATTACACAGCGTCAGGTATGTAGTGGAAGTGGCGGTCTTGCTGACAAAGCTGGTCCGAACACGTATTCTGAGTACTTTATGTCAGGCGCACTCCCAACGAACAGCTGTCAAGCTACGCCGACGATGATTAGCGTGTGCGATCTACAGACCGGCAAAGTAACATCAATCGACGAATCAACATTCGATAGCACAAAGCAATCGAAAGACACGGCAAACTGTAAAGCACCAACCGAACAAGTCTGTAATCTTTCTACAGGTAAAGTAGAAACAATTAATACGTCCGACTTTGATAGCACTAAATACTCAACCGACACCACGAATTGTAAAGCAAGCGATGACAATGGTGGCGGAAATGACGCTGATAAGGTAACAGCTTGTGATATGCAGACGGGTAAATGGGTGCAGATATCACAGAGTCAAGTCGACGGTGTTCGATATATGACAGGAATGACCACCTGTCAGGCCAATCATTAATCTGTTACAATACCTAACATGATTGCACATATTGCCGG
>DATIJR010000062.1:0-6399 GCA_035478455.1 Patescibacteria group bacterium
CACGTCTTCGGGGTTAAACGAGATGACACGCTTGCCACCAAATACGAGACCTACGTCCGCCATATTATGAAACAGCGCTTCGTTATCGACGTGCGATTCAAGGGCCTTGTAGAGCTCTTGCTCAGTCGTGTCGGCCGGGTCAAGGCCAATCACTCGCATAAGCGCATGTGCCCTGTGAAGAATATCTGCAATGTAAGCAATGTCGATGCCCTTATTGCCAGTCATCCCCTCAAGTTCACGTAGCGCAATGCTGAACATTGGCTCTTTAGCGTCCAAAAGCATGCTGAGCGTCTTAGCCACTACTTCTTCTCCCTGTGATTAACAGGCTTCTCGTGGATCGGCATGTCATGGAGTTTTGCTCCTTTATGTAAAATGCCATCCTTAGCGCCGACTTTTGTTACGACGCTCGTTGAATTGGCGCTCGCAAAAATGATTGATTCACGAAGCGATTTGCCCTGTGACCACTGACTTAAGAAGCCGCTCGCAAAAGCGTCGCCCGCACCGGTGCGATCAATAACAGGTACGTCTTCGTACATACCCGCACGAACGATTGTCTTGCCATCCGTAGCGACGACGCCGTTCGGGCCGTCGCTTACAATCGCAACTGGTACGTAATGGAGTGCATGCAGGGCAAGCTCTTCGAGCGTTTCACCACTCACAAGCATTTGCATTTCTTCTTTGTTTACGCAAAGTACGTCAACTGAATCAAGAAGCGCAATCAAACGATCTTTATCTGCAAGCTCGGGGCCCGCGGGGTTTAGCATGACCTTTGCACCATGCTTTTCTGCTGCGTCTACGATTTCACGCAGTAGCGGCAAACCACCATCGCCAAGGCTTGTTGGGTACACCCAGTCATGACCCTTGATACTACTCAAATCAAAGGCATGACGACCTGTACGACCAAAGGCTTGACCGCGGTGATTCATGATTGTTCGCTCGCCATTTGTAGCAATGAGAATTACAGAATATCCAGACTGGTAATCAGAATTCTGAACAACATGAGAAGTGTCGACGCCCTCTTTATCAAGAGCATCAAGAATAGACTGACTAGCAGGGTCTTCACCGAGCCCCCATAAATAGGCACTCTCAAGACCCTGGCGCGCAAAGGTAACGGCAACATTTGTCGCATTGCCGCCAGTTGAGAACGTTACGTCCTCGACCTCCATCTTTATTCCAAGCGGTAAATGAGTGTACATATGCTTGCCCTCTTTGTGCGGGTCAAACTCTTCACTCTTTAAGAACACGTCCTGCGTGCCCTTACCGATGGCAATGATACGAGGCTTCGCCACTAACGAACCGCCTTTCCTGTGCTGCCAAAAGCGCTAATCTTTTCTTCAACAACCTTCTGTACTGCCTCATATACGGTTGGCATAAGTTTTACTACCGCGTACTCATCTGGATTGTCGTTAAGCACTTTTACAAGCGTATCTCGAAATACGATACGCATATCAGTGTTAATGTTGATCTTGCTTACGCCTTGCTTTGACGCGTCTTCAAAGTAGTGAAGTGGCGTGCCTGATCCACCGTGCAGACTAATCTGGCAGTCAATGTTCGCGCGAATTTTCGCAAGTAGCTCAAGATCAAGCTGCTTAGGTACATCGTATTTGCCGTGGAGATTGCCGATTGCTGCTGCAAATGTATCAATGCCTGTTGCATCCACAAATGATTTTGTACCCTCTGGAGTCGAGAAGGTCTTCTTAATTTCCTCGTAATCGATGCCTTCATGGTGAACATTGCTGCCACCCGCAAAGTAATGCGGCTCGCTCTCAACAAGTGCGCCAGTGAATTTAGCATATGCTACGACTTCTTTGGTTTTCTCGACGATTTCTTCGGTTGTTGCCTCGTGGTTTGCCTGACTAATGTCAATATGAATGAACTCGAAGCCCGCATCAATCGCACGTTTACATGCTTCAACCGTTGGGCTGTGATCGAGGTTGATGTAGATTTCAATACCGTATTCCTCACGATAGTTGTCAACCATATCGCGAATATTCTCAAGACCCATTGCCTCAACTTCGCCGTGGCTTACCTCTACGAGCACTGGAGAGTTCAGCTTCTGCGCAGCACGCGCAACAGCAATCAATGTCTCTTGATTGTCAATATTAAACGCACCCACAGCAAAGCCTTGCTGGCGCGAGCGCTGCATTAGATGCCGCGCGCGCAAAGTTCTGTCGCGAATTTCAGTAATTGTTAGCCCCATAGTGCCCCCTACGATATGAAATTAGTATGGTTTGTTACCAGTATACCACTAGCGGTATGGAGCGGGAATATATTGACATTTAAAGCATTTTAGTCTATAATGTTATTATGTAGTCGCGACACCCGTCCGACACAAGACCACGTTTCAGGGAGTTTTCCGTGGCCCTCGCTCTTTGCATCCTCGCCATCGTCCTCGGTGTCACCCGCCTCGCCGTGCTGGGCGGAATCTTCACCGGCGCGATGCCGCGTCAGACCATCAGCTCGAAGACCCAGGCGGTCCTCGTGATCGACCTCCTCGTCACCTACTTCATCGGTGGTGAGCTGGCCCGGATCACGCACAGCGGCCTGACCTCGTTCCTGACGACCATGATCTGCCTGGCCTACCTCTTCACCATCGCGATTCGGTTCGCGGCGATCATGAAGCAGGAGTACAAGCCGACGGTCGCGGAGCTCGCGGTGTACGCGATGCTCCAGGTGGCGCTGCTGATCACGTGCATGACGGCCGCCCTGGCCTCCTAGGCCATAGGCCCACTGAAAATGGTTCGCCGAATCGGTTCAATATGAACAGACTCAGCTTGAGCCCTTTCGGTGGGCCATTTTCAATACCCTAAATTAGAAACCCTGGCGATACTGTGGTACAGTACGCACCCATGCGGCGACACCCGGAAGCATCGTCTTACTGCTGAGGTTGAAGTAATCAAGTAGTTCTTCGGGTGTGCCTGATTCGCCAAAGTGATCTTGCATGCCGAGTCGCTTTACCGGCACTGGTAGTTTTTCACTAAGTAATTCTACGACAGCGCCACCAAAGCCGGCCGCGGCTTGCGCTTCTTCGACAGTAACGACGCGACCAGTTTTACGCACGCTTTCAAGAATCGTTTCTTCATCGAGCGGCTTAATCGTTGGAACATGCACTACCTCAGCTGAGATACCCTCATTTTCAAGCTCGCGTGCAAGTAATAGTAGCTGATACGTCATACTGCCAGTACCCAGCAAGCTAACGTCATCGCCTTGGCGCAGTACGTACGCCTTGCCGATTTCGAATGGTGAGCCTTCGGTACTAAACACTGGGGTCTTTTCGCGCGCTAGACGAATATAACTTGGCTTGCCATTACCCGCTATAGCTAGCGTGGCTTTCTCTGCCTCAATACTGTCGCCAGGTGCAATTACTACCATATTTGGTAATACACGCATTAGTGCAATATCTTCAAGCATCTGGTGCGTTGCGCCATCCGGACCAACGCTAATACCCGCATGACTACCGACGATCTTTACTGGTTGATCATTCAAAGCGATCGTTGTGCGGATTTGCTCCCAGTTACGGCCAGGGCTAAATGCTGCGTAGCTACTAGTGAACGGAATCTTACCGGCGCGCGCCATGCCACTTGCTACCGTTACGAGGTTTTGCTCGGCAACGCCCATTTCGACAAATCGTTCAGGGAACGCCTTAGCAAACAAACTTATCTGCGTACTATCAGTCAGGTCGGCACAAAGTGCAACGATACGTTCGTCTTGCTCACCCGCTTTTTTGAGGCCGCGACCAAAGCCTGCGCGGATTGGCTCGCGCTTTACGTCATCGGCTGCATAGTGTGGGTTTAATGCAAAGTCGCTCATGCGCCTGCTCCTTCGTGAGTAATCTTACCGCCTAACGTGCGTAGTTCTTTTAATGCTAGTTTTGCCTGCTCACTGTTTGGCGGCATACCGTGCCAGTGGTAGTTGTATTCCATAAAATCAACACCCTTGCCCGGAATAGTATGCGCAATGATGACACTTGGGCGATTACTGATTGCTTTAGCCATGCCGACGGCATCTTGGATGCTCTCGACATTGTGGCCATCAATTTCTTGTACATGCCACCCAAAGCTCTGCCATTTACCAACGAGGTCTTCGAGTGGCATGACATCTTCAGTTGAGCCATCAATCTGAATATTGTTACGGTCGACAAATACGATAAGCTGGCTCAGCTTGTATTTACCAGCGAACATTGCAGCCTCCCAAATGTTACCTTCATCTAATTCACCGTCGCCCGTAATTGTGTAGACAAAGCGCTGGGTCTGATGATTAAGGTACTGGAGTGTATATGCAACACCACTCGCCTGACTAAGACCGCTGCCGAGAGGGCCTGAAGTATTTTCGAGGCCAGGTAGCTTTGTGCGCTCAGGGTGCCCCTGTAGACGCGAGCCAAGACGGCGGAGCGTCTTTAGCTCTTCTTTAGGGAAGTAACCGCGCTCTGCCATTACTGCATACTGCACTGGCACACAGTGGCCGTTGCTGAGGAAGAAGTAATCACGCCCATCCCACTCTGGTTCTTCGGGCTTAATATTCATAACATCGAAATACAAAGTCGTCACGATCTCGGCAAGATCAAGCGGCCCTGCGCTATGTCCACTGCCTGCGTGTTCAAGCATTGTAATAATATCTTTGCGTACTTCATACGCCTTTTGCTCAAGCTGTTTAATTGTCAGTTGCCCACTACTCATAATGTCTCTAGTATATCACTTTAAGCATAAGTGTTAAATAACACTGTGCTTGTTAATCTCATCGACGAGTTGCTTGTAAGCGGCTGCGGGATCTGGCGCCGAGTGGATAACATTGCCGCAGTTCACAGTATCAACACCACCTTGCGACAAGCTAAATGCATTCTCGACATTCGCACCGCCATCCCAGCCAATTTCAACGGCAGGATGGATATTACGAATAAGCCGTACTTTTTCAAGCTGCATAAGGCTCGCACTACCCCCGTAGTGACCAAGACTGCCAGAAAATACGAGTACATGGTCGGCGTTTTCTACATAATTATGCACCATCTCTGGAACCGTCTGCTTCAAAAGAGCGACGCCAGCTTTAATACCTGCCGCTTTGATTTTCTGGATGATTGGCATCAAGTCCTCACCTGTTTCTGCATGGAAAATGATGCTGTAGGGCTTCATTTGAATAAGCGCGTCAACATATTGGCTTGGATGCGCCACCATTGCATGGATATCTACCTGCCATTCCTGCGGCCACCAGAGTTGATTAACGCCAACCGTGAAGGTGGGCGCAAATTCACCATCAGTGAGATCAATATGCACGCGTTTAGCAAACGCATGATATTGCTCGACTGTCGCCTTGTAATCATCGGGGGTTTCCGCGAGAATAGTTGGGACAATCTCACTCATCGTTAGATAGCGTCCAGTTCTGCGTTACGCCTGACATAGCGAGCTGCGCCAGCAAATGGCGTTTCGATCCATTCGTCGATAATCGTTTTCCAAATCTCAAGATCATCGCCTGGCGCATCAACGACACGCGCTGGCAAGCAGAGCACATTTGAGTTGTTATCATTACGGCACTCGTGTGCCTCGAATTTATCCCAAATTACAGCTGCGCGGATACCATGGAAGCGATTTGCCGCCATTGCCATACCTTGCCCACCGGTGCAAATAAGAATCGCACGTGGATCGGTGCTCTCTTCTTCGCCTAGTACCTTTGTCGCTGCCATCTGTGCGAACTGCGGGAAGTCATCGCCTGGGTCAAGCTCTTTGTCTCCCACGTCTTCCCAATCAAAGCCGCGCTTTGAAAGATATGCTTCTATCTTTTCTTTGAGGTAGAATCCGCCGTGATCGGCGCCAAGAAAAATCTTCATACTTGTAAGTATAAGCGGTAAGCAATGGGCTGTAAAGGTAATGCAAAATCCGCCAGTGTTATCCGGCGGATTTTTATATATCGTTTCGCTATTAGGCGTTTTTGACTGCGCGACCTGCGTCAGCAACGAGCTCAACGAGGCGGTTCGAGTAGCCCCACTCGTTGTCGTACCATGCAACCACCTTTACGAGGTTGCCGCCCACGACGTTTGTCAATGGAAGGTCGATGATACAGCTGTGGCTATTGCCCTTGAAGTCACTTGAGACAAGTTCTTCTTCGGTTACCGCCAAGATACCCTGGTAGAATGGCTTTGCTGCGGCATCTTTGAATGCTTGGTTGAGTTCCTCGACTGTCACGTCTTTCTTAAGAAGCACAGAGAAGTCACTCATGCTTACTACAGGGGTAGGAACGCGAATACTGAGACCGCCGAACCTGTTCTCGAGCGCCGGAAGCGCCTTCGCTGCTGCGATTGATGCACCTGTTGTCGTAGGGACGATGTTTTCAGCTGCAGCGCGAGCCTCACGGAGGTCTTTCGCTGGAGCATCCTGCAAGCGCTGACTTGCGGTGTAGCTGTGAACCGTT
>DATIJR010000063.1:0-5111 GCA_035478455.1 Patescibacteria group bacterium
TATGATATACATATGATTTCGCAAATTACGAACAAACTCTTTCGCAGCAAGAACGACGACCGTGCATTCTGGATTACATTTGCTATATCAATCATTATCGCGGGGGCTGGCGGACTTATCATCGGCCTGCAACAGAGCCTATGGTTCGATGACGACTACTCGGTGCTCCTCGCTACGCGATCAGTAGGTGATCTCATTCACCTTACCAGTATCGATGTACACCCACCACTGTACTACCTACTGTTAAAAGGCTGGGGAACGATGCTTGGCTGGACCGACCTTGCAATGCGTAGCCTCAGCATACTCTTTACGGTAGGGGCGCTTGCTGTGGGCGGGCTACTTATCCGTAAGATGTTCGGCAATCGTGCAGCGATTGGCTCGATGCTAATTGTAGCGCTTGCCCCACTGCTTATGCGCTATGGGTTTGAGGTGCGAATGTACGCGATGGCGTCATTTATCGGCATTAGTGCAACCTATGCGTTATATTCAGCGTGGAAATCTAAAGGCAGAACACAGGTGTACTGGCTTATCGCATATGCGGTGCTCCTTGTACTGGGGTTGTATACAGTATACAGCTTGGCATTGCTCTGGATTGCACATGCGGTATGGGTGATTTACATTATGGCTCGCCAGCGCCAAAAAGCGAAAGATCTTGTGCCATATGTGAGCGCGTTTGCTGCCGCCGCAGTTATTTACATCCCATGGCTTCCTACATTTGTGAGCCAGCTTTCAAACGGTGCACTCGGGCCAATTATGGAGCCGCTTAAACTCGATCAACTTGTAGGTATCTTTAGCTTTAACTTGGTAGATCTGCCAACCGATAAAGTGAATGTAGTCCAAACCGCGGCGCTTATTGCAGTTGTCGGTGTGTACATTTGGGCGATTCCAAAAGCACGCAAGAAACTCAAAGCAAAAAGCGGGGAGCTAGCGCTTCTTTCGGTATATATGGCAGTGCCAATTATCGTGATGATGGTCGTGTCACTCTCAAAAGCAATGTATGTCGAGCGCTATCTTTCGCATGTTGCAATTGGCATGATGTTGCTCGGTGGAGTTGTGCTCGTGACGGCCGCCGATATTGCCAAGAAAAAGTGGCAAAGTTACGCTGCCTATGCGGTCGTATTCGGTACACTGCTCATAGGTATCTATAACTTAGTGACGATTGGCAACTTTAGCAACCAACACCAGTACAGGCCGACCGCGCGTGATGTCGCCGCAAGTATTGGCACATGTCCTAAGGACGCAAAAGTGCTTGCAGATGGCCCGTATGTCGCCTCTGAAGTGTGGTTTTACATGCAAAACTGCAATATCTACTTCACAAGCAAGTCAGATAAACTAGGTGGTGGCTTCGCTCCACTGTCAGGTAGCAAGCTACAGGTAAAAGATACGAGCAAGCTTACCGACGGCCACATCATTTATGTGTCATACGGTCAGCCAACACATCCGCTCCCAGATGTATATACTAAGCAACAAACAAAGACATTTGGCTCAATGGATGTTACGACCTATGAGCGAGTCGGGGAATCAAAATAATGCAACTGCCGTGGATGCGCCGCACTATCTCTGAAAACAGATTATTTGTGACAATACTTATAATCAGTGCCGCATTCGCAGCAAGCGCAAGCCTCTTTATCGGGCTTCACCAAAGTGTTTGGTTCGATGAAGCGTATTCGATTCTACTTGCAAAACATTCAGTAGCAGAAATCGTACGACTTACCGGCCTCGATACACATCCGCCATTTTACTATTTGCTACTTAAAGGCTGGGCGGCATTATTTGGCTGGAGCGAATTAGCGTTGCGCGTACTGAGCGTGCTGTCAATGTCTGGGGCACTCGTTGTTGGCGGCTTGCTCGTCCGCAAGATGTTTGGCAATAAAGTTGCTGTTGGCACAATCGCACTGATAGCTCTTTCGCCGTTGCTTTTGCGCTATGGATTCGAAATCCGCATGTACTCACTCGCATCATTTATTGGCGTGAGCGCAACATATTGTCTGTACTCTGCGTATAAATCAAAACAAAACCGCCGCAAATGGCTCGTAGGGTACGGATTGCTCGTCGCGCTTGGTATGTTCAGTCTATACTACCTGGCGCTCCTCTGGATTGCCCATGCCGTATGGCTTGTATCAATAGCTGTCCGCTATAAATGGCGCGTGTCATCACTCGCACCATACCTCTATGCATATATAGGCGCAATCATCTTATTCTCGCCGTGGCTACCGACGTTTATGGGGCAAGTATCAAATGACGCGCTCGCGCCAATCGGCCAGCCAATGAACTACGAGCAACTGAGCGGTGTAATATCGTTTAATACGCTTTATCAGCCAACATACGGGCTGACGGTAATACTCACTGTCGTCATCTTGGCATTTATCGCAACAATCATCTGGTCAATTAAAAAAGGTGGCCATGTACTTCGCAGGCGCACCGACGAACTCTCACTACTCGGCGCATACATCGGCGTACCGATTGTGATGCTCATGGGTATTTCGCTTGTAAAATCTATGTACACCGAGCGCTATCTGTCGCATGTCGCAATCAGCCTCGTTATGCTCGTGGGTATTGTTGTATCGGTTGCGCTCGCTCAGCGCCTTAAGCATTCGCAGCGCATTGCGGCGATTGTCGTCGTGTACGGCACAATGCTGATTGGCTTTTGTAATATTGTCACGACGGGCAACTTTAACTTCCAGCGCAATGAGCATCCTTCGGTGAAACAAGCTGCAGCGACAATCCATGACTGTGGCCCGGGCTCGCAAATTGTGGCAGCCGACCCATACGTCATGACCGAGCTAAGTTATTACGTAACCGATTGTCAAACGTATTTTGTCAGCCAATGGCCAACACTCGCAGGTGGTTATGCACCGTGGTCGGGCAGTAAATACCAGATTAAAAGTACAAGTGATATTACAAGCCAGCACGTCACGTATGTATATTACGGCACTCCAGATCAAGCAATGCCAGCTAGCTACAAAGAAGTTTCAACGCATGCGTATGGCTCGCTAAATGTGACTATCTTCAAGCGTTAGCGCGGAATAATTCCCATCAAAAACTTATAGCGCACAGCAAGCCATACTAAGCCAAGGCAGCCAAGGCTCAATGATAAATTAATAAACATGTTACTTGGTGAGGGTGGAATAACCAGGTGGATGAAGAAAATGATAAACGCTTCAATTGTATAAACATACAGCGAATTGCTGCCAAATGGCACGAGTATCCATCCAAGGTATTTAATAGCGTACTTTTCAAGTTTCGTCATCAGCCAGAATCCTGCACCAAACCAAACAAGGAAGAGCATGATACGGTAAAGCGGGAGACGCTCCTTATTGAGATATGGCATAAGCGCGTCGTTGATCGCCTGTACGCTATTTTGCCCAATAATTTGTGGACCCCATACGACAAAGATAAAATTAACAATCATCGTAATAAGCGCTATAGATGCAACCGCACCAGTGATACACTTACGAAGCGCAAGCGATCGGCTACTCCACCAATTACGGATGGGCTCCAGGTAGAATCCAACGGTCATACCTCCAAAGAATATGAGCTGCCAACTAAATACCTGCGAAAGCTCTGGAGTCTCGAGTGTGCTGTAATCGTACAAGAACCAGCAGACAAGACTTGCCGCAAGTACAACGTACCATTTGCCTTTCCGTAGCAGCCACATAACGAGTGGGCTCACAAACATGTAAATCGCATAGAGCCGCAGGTAGTCCGCCCAGCCGTAAATGTAGTTGAAATCAAGGGCATTAATAAGAAGACTCCAGAAGCTCTCGCTCATTGGGCGGATTCCAGGTTTGACGCCTGGGTTATTAATGAATAGCCAGCCAATGAATGTAAAGATGAAGAATAGTGCGATTGCCGTTAAGTAGAGCTGGAGGCTACGTTTGAGGAGTAGCTTTGCGGCCACGCTGAAAGGTTTCTCGATAAGCTTACGGCCACGCACAATGCCGAGCACGATGCCTGAAATAAAGAAGAATCCTTCAGCCGCCGAAACAAAAAGCTGGCCACGCCCGCTCATCCAGTCTAAACCGTTGGGGAAGTATTGGAGGTGGTCAAAGAGTATGGCAATCAGGAAATACCCACGAAGGAGATCAAGCGCAATAATGCGCGATGACTTTTTGACTTGAGACATTGTAGCCCATTGTAGCATACGAACCTTAAGTGACAGTTAGGGGCTTTGGGAGTATGCTAGATGTATGACGATGCAACCAGTTCCTTACATGGCGCCTGATTTTACACTGCAAGATGAGTCAGGTAAGACACACTCTTTGGCTGACTATAAGGGTAAATGGTTAGTATTGTATTTTTACCCTAAAGACGATACGCCAGGCTGCACAGCTGAGGCGTGTAGCCTGCGCGATGCAGCAACCGATATGAGCGAACTCGATGCTGAAATTGTTGGTGTGAGCGCCGATGATGCTAAAAGTCACGGTAAATTTATTGCTAAACATCATCTCAATTTCACGCTGCTATCAGACCCAAACAAGGGCGTAATCGAAGCCTACGGTGCATGGGGGAAAAAGATGTTCGGCAAGGAGGGTATCCTGCGTAGAACGTTCATCATCAATCCTCACGGTGAAGTCGTGAAGGTATACGGTCGCGTGACGCCGCTTGGTCATGGTGAGCAAGTGACAGCCGAACTCAAGCGCCTCAAAGAGCGCTTGTAGCCGTTTTTTAGATGGCTAGCGGGGGCGTCGGCCAGCGATATCGCGCGCTTGTTCGGCAAAGCGATCATCAATTAGCGTCGATGAAAAATCACCATATTTGCGGGTGACTGCTTTTTCGATAAGCCAATCGGCAATCAATGGATTCTTAGGTAGCAGAGATCCATGCAAGTAAGTCCCTATAACATTCTTGTAACATGCGCCTTCGGTCTCATCCTGGCTATTATTGCCAGCACCACGAATAACTTTACCGAGCGGCATGGCCTTCGGTCCAAGAGTCGTAAGACCAGAATGGTTCTCGTACCCAATAATCAGCCCAAATGCATCATTTTGTGAAACAATATTACCAATCAATCGCTCATCACCACCAACGGTTTCGATATCAAGCAGACCAATACCTTGAATAATCTCGCCACTACGGGTTTTAAAGAAATGACCAAATTGCTGGTAGAG
>DATIJR010000064.1:0-3622 GCA_035478455.1 Patescibacteria group bacterium
TACAAAATTTAGCTAAAAAGTGAGGTTTTTATCTATGGCTATCAGCAAAGATAAGAAACAAGCTTTGGTAAATGAACTTAGCGAGCTATTCTCGAGCGCAAAAGCAACAGCCGTTGCGAAATACCAAGGGCTGACCGTTGCGGATCTCCAAGAGCTTCGCCGCGCTGCTCGTGAAGCAGACGTAACCATCAAGGTTGTAAAGAACCGCCTCGTTCGCGTGGCAATGGGTGACAACGATACCTACAAAGAAGCTGATTCATCAGCTCTTGTAGGCCAGTTGCTCTACGCATTCAGCGACACTGACGAAGTGGCTCCTGCAAAAGTACTTGATACGTTTGCAAAGACCCACCCAGGTCTCGAGCTCGTTGCCGGCTTTAGCGGTGAAGGTTTGACGCAAAACACTGCCGACGTTACTGCACTTGCTGGTCTTCCAAGCAAGCAACAGCTTATCGCCGAAGTGGTTGCTCAACTTCTTTCACCAGTTCACGACACAACCAACGCGCTATCAGGCAATTTGCACGCGCTTTTGGATGGTGTGAGCGAAAAGGCTACAGCCTAACAACCAAAGCACCAGCGTAGGAAACTACGCATCATCAAATTGAATATGAAAGGATCTACCATTATGGCAGACGTAAAGAAACTTGCAGAAGAGCTTGTAAAGCTTACTGTACTTGAAGTTAACGAACTTAAGAACGTCCTTAAGGACGAATACGGCATCGAGCCAGCTGCTGCTGCAGTTGCTGTTGCTGGTCCTGCAGCCGGCCCTGCTGATGCTGCTGACGAAAAGACTGAGTTTACTGTGACCCTTAAGGACGCAGGCTCTCAGAAGGTTGCTGTGATTAAGGCTGTGAAAGAACTCACTGGTCTTGGTCTTGGCGAAGCTAAGGCTATCGTTGACGGTGCCCCAGCTCCTGTTAAGGAGAAGGTATCTAAGGACGACGCTGAAGCTGCAAAGAAAGCCCTCGAAGAGGCTGGCGCTACTGTAGAAGTAGCCTAAGTTCATTAGAACCTACGACGACTACATTGAAATGTGAAATAACACCCTGCGAATCGCAGGGTGTTATTTTTGTAGCATCTCTTTGCTACTTTCGGCTGCGCCCAATCATTTTTGGCGTGAGCCGTTTGTCGGTTTCGGCGCGCAATCGACGTGGCGATTTGCCTACCTGCTTTTCGAAACCTTCAATAATCGCTCTGCGCAAATCTGCAACGGTTTGATATGGATTATTACTATCAGTAACAACCGTATCGACGAGGCCTTGTGCTTGCAAATCCGCCGCAGATGCACGGACCGTTTCGAGTGTCATCGAAACTTGTTCGTCGGTAGGATTGGCCGTGTTGTATAGAATCGAAGCCATCGAACGTGGCTCAGACACGAAGGCAAGTGCACTATCAAGCATAACCGTGTGACGACCAAACGGTGTCGTAGCAAGCCCGCCACCACTACCGAGCGCACCCGTGATAACTGAAATCACTGGATAGGGATGTGAACTTGCAGCAGCAATCGCTTCAGCAATAGCGCGAGATTGACCTCTGCGTTCCGCGGCAAGCGTCGGAAGCGCGCCCAATGTATCTGTCATAAAGACAATCGGAAGCTTCCAGCGCTCAGCTGCCTCAATCATTCGCACCTCATACTCAAAATCTTCCGGCCCTGGGTTGGGCGCGTGCTTACTGACATATGTATCCGAGAAAGCTTTATACGACGGCTGGTCGCCAATCACCATAAATGATTGATCACCAATCGATGCAATGCCAGCGATAATATTAGGGTATTTTTTCAGCTCCTCAAATTGCGCCACATTGTATAGCGGCACGACAGAGTCAAATGCTTCGCGCATAATAAAGTCAGTATCTAGTCGACGTGCGCCTGACGTCATTTCGTTGTAGCGCGCCATCAGCCTCTCGGCATTATTTATCTTACCAACATCAGCTCGCTGACGTTCAACATGCACCGTACGCACCGGGGCCTGACGATCAACAAGAGCGGGAGAGAAACCCTGCTCACCAAAGTGCATTGGTCGGCTTATTGCATGAGCGTCAATATGTAAATCTCGATGCCATTCTGGAATCTGAATATGCTTAGCTTGCGAGCGCCGCACAGCCTTGAGTGCCTGGCCAAGAAATTCTAGCAATTCCGGAACATCTTTAACGAGTACATCGATATTACGGTCAAGGAGATTGGCTTCAGCACTCTGTGCACCTGGCGCAACAGAGCGGCCCTCAAACGTTTCAATCACACGTGGCCCAGCAAATCCATAGTCCGTGCCTTCGAGTGCCATAACAATGTCTGCAACCGGCACCGCACTCGCTGACACACCGCCCCATGCTTGTCCAGCAAGCACAGAAATGTACGGTAAGTTAGTACGCCTAAGTTTCTTCGAAGCCATCGCCATACGTTGCATCTGTACCAGGCCTAATATATTTTCGTGCTGTCGAACACCTGACGATGCTGCAATACTGACAAACGGCAGGCTTTCATGTTCGGCAAGTTCAGCCGCAAGCACAAATTTTTCGCCAGCAACTTCACCTAAAGAGCCGGCAAAGTAATCCCAGTTTTGAGCGTAGATCACCGCACGCTCACCCATAACTGCACCGACGCCAAAACGCGCAGATTCCGTTTTATCACTCCGGGATTCTGCGCGCATAAGTTTGTCACGATACGTTTCAATAGTGCCGCCAACCGTTCGACGAAGACCAATCACATCGTCTACGATTTTCATATGGCCAAAGCGCTCACGCAAGTCAACAGCGCCCATGAATTCTTCCATAGCCGCTACCGGGTCAAGTGCCGGCCGCCCCGCATAAAGCGAATCGATTGCCTTAGGCGGCTCGGGCGGTCGCAGCATTGCCGCTACCGCAGGATCAAGCCCTTCGCCCATAGGAAAGTTATCAGTTGACTCATCGTGCGCATCTCGTGGAAATCGTTCGTGTGCCATGGTTCTAAGGACTATAGCATACCGCTCACGTCTTGCCAAAATATCCAGATGAGAGTAAGGTGGCATATATGAGTAAAGCCTCAATCGCCATTAGCATTATTATTCGCCGCGCACGCGGTGTTGCTGGCTGATAGGTAATTACATTGAGCAAACCTACTCCCGGTAACATGGGAGTTTTTGTTTTTCAGAAAGGACACTATGATTTCAGGCAATGAAGCGCTAAGAATAGTCAATAAATATCGCGAACGCGTAGAGGACCAATCTCGCACTGAAGCGCTCGCGGAAGAATTTCCATCATATGCACAGCTACTAGGAAATCAAGCAGTACGATTATTCAGGGCCGATTTAAACAAAACGGGGGCATTCAAGTGGCACGGCGCAATCGTAGGCGCGACAATTCTTGCAAAACGTGGCGTGCGACATATTCTCGTGCCATCCGCCGGAAACCATGCCCGCGGCAGTGTATGGGCAGGTAATGAGCTCGGCCTCTTCACAACGGCCATCGTGCCAACAACGGCACCCCCGCAGAAAAGCGAAAAACTCTGGGAATTATCGGATGATTCACTGCTAACCGTTAAAGTAATTGGCGAGTCGTTTAACGAATCTCTCGAATGGGCAATGCAACAAACTGACGGCGAAATTTTGCATCCATTTGGTGAATTAGTAATCCCAGGACAAGGAACGATGAT
>DATIJR010000065.1:0-6588 GCA_035478455.1 Patescibacteria group bacterium
ACAGATACGCGGGTCGTAGTAAACGGCAGCACCGAAGCACTCGTCAGCGACATGAATGGCAGCGTAAAAGCAGGGGACAAAATCACTGCTTCACCGGTGAGCGGCATCGGCATGAAATCTATCCAAGCCGCAGAAGTCGTCGGAACGGCGCAAGCCAATCTCGATTCAGTAACCCTTGTAACGCAAAAAGTAAGTGGAACCGACGGCCAAGAACAAACGGTGAAAGTCGGCTTGTTGCCGGTTGCTGTGAACGTCACCTATTACTCGGCCGCCACACAACAGGGAATTGTAGCCGCTTTTGTACCACCGTTCTTACAGGCACTCGCAAACGGCATTGCCGGTCGGCAGGTGTCACCTCTACGCGTGCTATTGGCTGCGATCGCTTTACTACTCGGTTTTGGTGCCGTAAGTATCATGTTGTACACCTCTATCCGAAGCGGTGTTATTTCGATTGGTCGAAACCCGCTCGCGCAAGGCGCGTTGCGTAAAAGTTTGGTCGATGTGGTTGTTGCAGCAATCGGCCTGCTCGTTATCACGACCGTCATTGTGTACGTCGCGCTCGTAATTTAAGTACATAATATTGACGAAAACAACAAACTATGCTAATGTTTATTTAACGGAAGAAGCAACAGGCTTCTCGCAAAAATAAACAAAACAAAAAACCATGAATAACGAGCCACCAACTCCTCAATCCCTCCAGACTCCCGACGACGAGAATAGTCTACAGCCACAGGTTGGTGTGGGCTCGGTGCTCGATCAGACGCCTCTTACAACTGAAGAATCATCAAACGACGCTGTTATCGGTCACGGTCCGCACCGCAACCAATGGCGTCGTGTTTTGGGCATCGCCCTGTTAGTTATTGGTATCGCGGTTGGCACATTTTTCTTTTTCACGACAGGTAAAAACAAAACGGCCGATAAAGCCGACACAAGCCTCAGTTCACGTATCAAATCACAAACCGTTCCACTTACAAAGCTGAGCCAACAGCTCGCTAACGCTGCCTCGACTTCGGCTAGCACCTTTACGGTGAACGGTCAGGTTATCGTTGGCAACTCACTTGTTTTGCAGCCAACCGCACAACCTACCAATGGCGTTGCCGGCCAGATTTATTACGACAAAAGCGGCAACACTCTCCAGTTCTTTAACGGCACACAATTTTTGAACTTAGTCGGGAGCACTACTAATCAACTTATTACCAATAACATTGTCACAACCAACAGTACGATCACAAACATCACCAATATTTTTGGCGGTGCCACAGGTGGAGTGAGCGGTACTGGCACGCCTGGCACCATCGCTATGTTCACCGGCACCAACGCGCTTGCCGATTCACTCATTAACCAGAGCGGCACGGCACTCAATATTGCTTCTACCGGCACAGCGACCGTAACCATCGGCAGCAACGCTGCAGCAGGTAATAGCGTTGCCATTGACTCAGGTGCGACTGGCACACTCCAGGTAGGCAATTCTGCTTCGGCGCACACTATTCAAATCGGTACTGGTGCCGGCGTACAGACGACGACACTTGGCTCGGGGAGCACTGGCAGTTCAACCACAGTGCACGCTGGTACCGGTGGTCTTGCAGTCGGCACGGGAAATAGCACGGGCGTATCCGGATCGATTACTTTAACGACTGGTAATTCCTCAACAACCGCTTCAGGCAACATTACTATCGACACTGGAACGGGCATCATCGATGGCTTGGTAATCGAAAACAAAACCTTTGAAACAGGTCTCGACAACATGAACGCTTGGTTCGGGAACGTTGTGGCGCAATCAACTGCACAAGCACACAGCGGTACACACAGCTTGGCCGAAACAAGCAACGCAGCAAACTGGGGCGTCATCGAAACATTACCTGGGGTGGGCGTGACTGCTGGTCATCAGTATCTCTTCAGTCTTTGGGTTCGCGCAGCTACGACACCACGTAACATTACCGCTCGGGCAGTCTGGATTGGTACCTCGGGTTCGGTTACTTTGAGCCCTGTAGCCGACAGCACGACAGGCTGGACCGAAATGACCGGCCTAGGTGTTGCTCCCGGCGGTGCTACCTCAGTTTACTGGGAATCACAGAGCACCGGCGTGAATGGTGAAACGCATTATTACGACGACATCACCGTCACCGACCTTAGCTCTGCCTCAGCCGCATCAGTAATTAATATCGGAAATGCCAACGCCAAGATCGTTACAATCGGTAACATTAACCAGATTGGCGCAACCTCGATCTATGGCGGTAGCGGCATTAACCTTAATAGTGGCGCGGGTGGATTAACACTCAACGGCGGTGTGATTTCAATCGCTGGTTCAGCGCCATCCTCGATTAGTACCAGTGCTGGCGCCCTCACCGTAACATCCGCAGAATCAGCTTCATGGGGTATTTCAACAGCGGTCAGTGGTGTCGGCGGCGATTTGACCTTGCACGCTGGACGCGGTGGTACTGACAATAACAACAATGGCGGTAACGTCATTATTCAGGGTGGCGCGCCAAATGGCACCGGCTTGATCGGAAGTGTGATTATCAAACCGCCTGCTGACACAACCAACGCCTTTCAGTTGCAGAACAGTACAGGGGTGCCATTGCTTGTAACCGACACGACCAGTATGATGATCACCATTCAGGGTACTGACACAGCCTTTACGAAACTTGTTACCAACAATGCACATATTGGTTCGACGCAGACTACGCCTCCAACAATCGCTACGCCAACTAACTGTGGTACGGCACCCACAGCAGCCCTCACTGCCGGGTCGACCGATACCGCTGGAACATTTACGATCACCACCGGTACGGGTGGAACTTCTTCGACCTGTGATGCTGTCCTCACTTTTCACCAAGCATATGCCGCCGCCCCTAAGACCATACTCGTTATGGGTAAAACCGATGCCGCCTCTGCCGCCCGCCAAATCTATGTCTCAACCGCTAACGCTACCACTTTCACCGTAAGTTTTGGTGCGAGTGCGGCCGGTGCGAACAGTACGGCCTACAGCTTCAGCTACTGGGTTGTTGAATAGCAAAAACGCAAAAAAGAACACAAACGAATCGTTCGGATTAGATCTGTTGGGGGTAAAATATGTTGGCTCCCCCGGAAAAGCCAGGATTCATTACAAGGCTATTGCTTTTTTAGCGAATGTGTGGTATAAATATTAGTATGAGTTCACACGAAATTCTTGATGCAGCCCTAGGCGCCGCCGCAGCGGTTCCACTTGCCGAAGCACATCAACAACAACCGGCTGAGTTTACTAAGCGTACCTCTCAAGATATCCTCGAGGGCGTACACCGTGCAGCCCCTGGTGAAGTTCCACCTGCACCTGAAGCCATGAGTGAAGCGCACCGCGTTGATACCATAGCGTATGCTTCTTATCCCGGACAAGGCGCTCGTAAGCAATTCGTGGGTCGTAACGTCGAACAAAGTGTCGTAGTGCCCTATGAGCCTGAGGTGATTTTACCCCCTCGTCTAGCTAGTTTGATAGCTACTGATAGATTGGCTTATGGACGTACGAGCGTAACACAAGATCCTCAGAGTGGGATCCAGGCAATAGGTGGTGCATATTTATACCACGGAGCTTTTCACGCGTCACCAGCCAACAGCGACAAAGCGCGTGACTATACCATCGTTGCGTTTCCTGTGCCAGCGGAGAATAATCGTGATGGAGTATCGACCTGTACATACGTTGTACCAGGCCGCGTTGATTTTGAGCGGGCCACAGCACAAGCAGACTGGGCGCTGCCTGGTCTTTCAGATAACCTCAAAGCACGAGGTGTTACGATTCATCCCGCAGGTGAAAACCATGAAATTGAATTAAGTCAAGAAGACACTTTAAACGAACCCGATTTTCTGCGCTCGTCGTACAAGCGTGCGGACTTCAGTGAAGCAAGCGTTCGCCAAAGCATGGAACACTTGGTGATTGAAGCCCGGGTTGCCATGGATGTCGCTTTGCAGAACGCGGGCGGGGAATTGAATCGTAATCAGTTAGCCGAGCGGGTACTCCTGAGTCAAGAATGGAAAATCCAGCAACTCTTGAATGATGCAAAGCTTTCAGCTGAGAGCGTTCCTGCGCTGCGTCAGCAACTTGAAGGCGTCGTTAAGATTGAAGATCAGAACGAGCTCGCTCAGTGGGTAGGTGAACATGGTATCGCAAAAGCACTCATTAATGACTTAAGATCGGGTGATGCACGCGCTGCCCAAGAAGCTAATGCAGACCGAGACGATGGAATATTTGGTCTTCGTGATCGTGCACGCGTTCCCCGAGAGTCAATCGTCAAAAAAATTGCCGGAAAAGTCAGTGTTGAATTCCTTACCTCTTGGAAAAAGAAGCGAGAAAACAGGCAACGCGAGGATGATGAATCTATCCTGGAACCGAAATTTGATGACGAAGTAGCTCCGGTGACCGCTGAAGACGTTGTGGTTGTCGACGAAACTGATACTCATTTGACGGATGATAAAATGCCACGACCCCAGTGGTGGAAACGTCTACACACGGCCTTTATGTACAAGGCGACTGAAAGAAGCATCGGTCGTTTACCTGAAGAAGGCAAAACGGGCAATCGCATAGTTCGTATTGCACTCGGCGCAACAGCACTCGCAATCACCGGTGTTGGTTTGTATACTGCGATTAAAAACGGCGGTGGCTTACATGATAACCTCGTCAATCCAAATGACCTACAAGCAAACGGCTTGCCGAAGGGTATTCCAGTATTGCCACACACCGGCGGCGCTCCAACAAGCGAATTAATTCCTCAGTCTACCGGCGCTGGCGTACCAACCAGTGAAGTCGTAACACCACCTCAGGCACCAAGTGTAATCCCTGGTACGCATGGTGTTAGCCCTGATGTTTTGCCCTCAGCGCCAAGCGCAACACCAACACCTGATCAACTTCCAGGCACTTCGGCACCTACATCAACACCAGGACACATTCCAAGTTCAACCGGCTCACTTCCACCGGAAACAACTACAGTTACACCGCCACCAGCACCAGAAGTAGTTCCTGGCACGGGCGCAACAACCACTTTTGATCCGAACGCGATCGGTATTAGTACGCCAGATACTAACACGCTTCCTGCAAACGGTTTCCACCTTAGCCCCGGTCAGTCATTGAGTGAATATGTTCGCGGTGAGATGCCGAACGCTTCGACGAGTGATGTCTATAAGGAAGTGGCGCGCGTCATGCACCTTAACGGCTTGCCAACCAACGTAGCCGGCCAAGATCCGTTTGAAGCGGCACGACATATCCGTCCACAAGACTTACTCCGTACTCGTTAGTCGAGTCAATAAGATCTCCGCAAAGCAGCTGTGTATAACCGCAGCTGCTTTTGCATAAAAATGTTGTTCTATAATGCTTCTGCTTTTGTTATACTGCAGATAAGATGGCCGATAAAAATAAGACGACAGTAGTTGTCGAAAAAAAACGATTGAGCCAGCGCCAGATCATTGGGGTGGTCTTTGTGGTGGTTGTTCTCGTAGGCCTGCTGATCGGATGGATTGTCTATACACATCGACCAAAATCTACCGTGCCGCAGTACGATAGCGCTGCACTTGTTAATGAAGTGAGCAAAGATATCTCCAAAAGAGATTTTGATAGTGCGATCAAATTGATTAAAGGCCAGAAAATTTTCAAAGAGACGAGCACACAGAATTTATTAGCGTCAGTTTATACAAGCAAGGGTGATTTTAAATCAGCACTTGTCGTATATGCGGCCCTCGACAAAAGCAATGATCTGACATCTGGTGCGGCTTCAGCTGCAGGGGCTATTGCCGCGCAAACCAACGACAATCAGACGGCACTTCATTATTACCAAGAGGCTTTGCAGAAAGCGCAGGCTGACAAGAATCTTCCGAACCAAGATGTTATTCCGATGTATCAGCAGAAGATTGCTGATTTGCAGAAGAAGGGGGCGAAATGAGAAAACTATTTACAAAATCTCGCTTCGTAGTGGCGGGACTTACTTTTTTGACGATGTTAACATTTGCTTCGACATTTTCAGTACAACGTGCGAGTGCATATACTTGTACTGATAACGGACTAGCTTGTGACATTGGTTATTTCTCGCGAACAAACCTGGCTGCGGGCGCTCATCATAACTTGTACTATGGTAACGACGGTACTTGGGGCGGCAGTCCATTCTTGCTCGGTTTGCGTGTGAATAATGTCTATGACCTCCAGGTTACGATCCAGCGTCGCTTAAACTGTAAACCGGGGTACACGGGAGTAACTAATCCTGCAGACCAGAACACTGTCGGTGCGGCATTTACCGTTTTGACAATGCTCGGTGCGCCTCCCGGAACCAGCAAAGATGTTGCTTGTCAGCGATTATACGAATGGCAAGTGCTTATGACACAATATGACGACGCGCATCTTATTCACTGGGCTGAATGGCACAACCTCGATGGGGTGAACACGCGCCTTACTACAAATGCCGGTACAGACGTAACATATTACGCCGACAACGAACCGCCAAGCGACCAGAGTATCGCGTTTTATGCTCCTGACAATGTTACGGTTCTGTATAAAATTAAGCGAGACTGTGGTAACCCGATTGGGCGAGCGCGGCCATTGCCAGCACTTACCTATAGTTTGCATGGTAGTGT
>DATIJR010000066.1:0-4613 GCA_035478455.1 Patescibacteria group bacterium
CGCGTAATTTGTCATCAGTGCTGAAAGGCCGGCATCATTTGGACTGTATGTACGCGTGTACTGTTCGGTTGGCGGGATGACTTTCGTTGCTACAGTCGCCGCCGTACCTGCGCCATCCACCACCTGCTGGAATGAACCCACTGTGGCTGCAATATCAATTGCCTTGCCTGGTGCACCATTTGTGCGAGAGAGTTCGGTAAAATCAAGTGTTTTTACATAGCTCACACCAGGCGCTACAGCGACTTTTGCTGCAACATTTTTACTCAGCCAATCGCCTGCGCGATCAACATTTACCTTAGCTACTAATTTGTTGCCATCTGCAGCAAAATCAAGCCAAGATAACAGATCGCTCGCCGCGATTGGCACTGGACTACCATTTACCTGTAGTGTTGTGCCGGATTTCAAACGATCATTTAATGTAGTAGCGAGCTCGTTTGCTGCAGTGTCTACAACATCCGGTTTGTGCTCGTTTCGCGCAACTCTCACTGATGTTTTAGCGGTGATTGTTGGGCGAGCCGCTTTAATGCTCGCAACTACATCAGCCTCCGCGCATGATCCGCCAGTAATCGCTGGTACAAGCGAGAGTTTACCGTTATTTGCCTTGAGAGAGGCGTTCACTGGTTGTTGTTGACAATTCGGCATCAACTTCTTACTTACATAAGTAGTGAATTGATCACCAAACTTTGGTGCGGGCACATCCGCAACTTTTCGCCCAGACCAAAAGAGTGATGACGGCACAAGGCGCATGTACCATGGATAACTCATATCGTTAATTCGCGTAGTGTTATCTACTTTGCCATCAACATCGGATAATTTCGGTGACGTTACCGGCTTTGTGCCAGAACCCATATAAATCGCAATCGTATGATCGGCATACGCCTTATTAAGCATCGCGATAGCTTGCTGCTTGGTTTTACCAGCAACTGATATCCCGTCGACTTTCGTGTATGGCAGCAGCGTATTCGCTGGGTAGAATAGTTGCACGAGTATCATTACTCCGAGGATGACCGCTGCTGTGCCTCCGAGCAATTTCTTCCAGCCCACATGTTGTATCTTGGCGATAACAAGATGTGGCACCTCTGCTACGAACTGTCGCATATATCCCTAGTATACCATTACCACTATGCGATTTCAGTTTTTGGCTCGTAGCCAAGGATCACGAGCGTGCGCGAAAGAGTGGTGA
Organism: Patescibacteria group bacterium; assembly: GCA_035478455.1. GTDB lineage: Bacteria > Patescibacteriota > Saccharimonadia > Saccharimonadales > Saccharimonadaceae > Saccharimonas. The sequence goes on from DATIJR010000066.1 coordinate 1,184, forward strand.
TGTCTTCGGCGTTTTCCTCTGGAGATTTCTCGAGTTCGGCGAGCTTCGCGCGAAGTTCCTTCTCTACACCAGATATAGCACCTACCACTACTGTTGGTGTCGACTCTTCGCCCGGTGCTACTACCTCTAGCGTACGCGCTTCGTTGTCGCGCTTACGTAGCCAGCCGCGCTGGATTAAGCCGTCTACATGCGTCGCGACGGTTGATACACTTTTATAATCGAGAGAGCGCATAATCTCACGATAGCTTGGCCCGTAGCCATTGCCCTTAATAAATCCATCAATGAAATTAAGTAGTTCTTTTTGCTTTTTTGTTGGTCGCTTTTCCATATGTTTCCTTCCCAGTTGCTAAGATTACCGCGGCAAGTCCCCACCATACAATTGATACCGTATCGTCAGCCCACACTGGCAACAGCAAGCCTACGACAATAAGTCCGACCCCACTCGTAAATGCAGCGAAGGCCATCCAGTCAGCCCGCTTACGCCACAATCGTGCAAGCACCATCCAGGTAATCGCAATGAATAGCGCCAAGCCAAGCCACCCTGTCTCGTGTGCAACAAACAGGAACTGGTTCTCGACAACTGTTGGATTATCTGTGAATAACGAGGCTGAACCGGTGCTGCCAACACCTTGCCCAAGCGGGTGCGCGAGCATCGATGCGGTGCCGTTTGTGACTGAATCAAGGTGTTGCGTGTTGGAGTCTACCGATGCACCCGTAGTTGGATTGTTGTGGATGAGCGCATTCTGCACAAACCCGGTATTACGTGCACCATATACTAGGGCGCCGATTATTACTGTTGCGATAGCAATATACCCCGCCCTTCGCCATGTAATTTTGCCCTTATTTTTGATGGCAAATACGCCGATGAGGGCAACTGCCGCGCCTAGCCATGCGCTGCGAGCATAGCTCACAACCAGTGAAATAGCCCCGGCGACACTGAAGAATAACAATTTCGTGCGGGTATTGTCGTTTAGATTTTTACGCTGTGCAATCCAGTAAGATGCTACGGCACACAGCACCATAATTGCATACGCACCGAGTGGATTTGGCCCGCGCAAAGTGCTATTTTCGCGTACGAAGGCTGGGTTTTTATCAATTGTAATGTATGGCTGGATCGTTGCATCGCCATAGCCAAAATACGCCAAGAAGTTATGCGGCAGTACTAGCTGTAGTACCGCAAAGCCAACTACGATCGTGGCGCCCGTCATCGAAATCCGTAAGAATGAATCTTTATACGCAGGGTAGGCCCTAAGGAATATATATATCAATGCAAAATATGCAATGTAGCGAAGATCAATCATTAATCCTGCAACTACAGCGTTCGCAGGCACATGATACCCTACCGAAAGCACGAGGTGTAGTACCGCATAGCCGCTAATCAGCCAGAGCAACTTGTCTTTGAATATAGCGCGCCAAGCTTTGCGCCGCGTGCAATCTACTGCAAGCAACACGAGCGCTACCAGCATCAGTACTTCCTTCCACGCCTTTATACTCTCGGCAATTTCAGGAAACCGAGTGCCTAAAAACACCGTAAGCGGCGCGTGGATGACTATCAGCCCCATAATAAGGAGAAGGAGCCATGCTATTACATGCTGTAACCGTAAGTGCTTCATGCTGCCCTCATTGTACCGAAAACATCCTAACAGTGGTATACTAATCTCTACAATATGCCATCGAGAAATACAAAATTCTACAGTCTCATACTCATGGCCGCCGATTTTATCGTGCTCGCACTTGTGTTTAGCGTTGCCTATTACGCCCGTACACAGCTCGACCACCGTGCGCTTTTACATACTGTGTATGCCAAGGAATACCTTGCAAGCTTCCTCACGGTAGCACCTATCTGGATCCTTATTTTTGCCTCACTTGGGCTTTATTCGAGCCAGATCTATACACGCCGCTTAATCGAGTGGAGTCGCATCGTACTTGGTAGCCTTATTGGCGTACTGCTTATTATTGGCTGGGAATACACCACTGGTGGCCACTTCTTCCCGGCGCGCCTTGTCGCTTTTTATGTCCTGATTGGTTCAGCGCTTAGTATTATTATTGCCCGCGAGGCACTTCGTTTCGTACAACACCAGCTGTTTCGTTATGGGCGAGGCGTTAGCCGCGTACTCATTATTGGTAACTCCGCAGCAACTACCGACATTATGCAAGCACTCGCTTCTACTCATAAGTCTGGCTACCAAATCGTTGCCTTTGCGGGCCCAGCCAAGCTCCTACCTCCACACCTTGGCATTAAGCATTACACGCGCGTTGAAGAGGCGCTCGAATGTATTAAAAAGTGTCACATCACTACTATCATTCAGACCGATCTTTATGATAGTGAAGACCGCAACCAAAAGATTCTTGGCGCCGCGCAGGTCAACCATATTCAATACAACTTTATCCCTGGCGAGCCTGAATTTTACACCGGTAAAAACACTGTAGACGTGTTTCTTGGCTATCCGATGATTACCGTCAGCCAGACCCCGCTCATTGGCTGGGGCGGCATCGTTAAACGACTGTTTGATGTTGTTGCTACCTCAATTATTGTCGTTATATTGTCACCGCTCTTTTTACTACTTATCGTCTTGCAGAAAATTATTAACGGCCCGTCATTCCCCGTGTTTTATGCCGCAAATCGCCTCACTAAAGGTGCGCAACCGTTTGGTATGTTGAAATTTCGCAGCATGAACCCTAAATACGGGACCAAAGATGCCGTACAAGACTTTATCGATATGGGTCGCCCAGAGCTCGCCGCCGAATACGAAAAGAATCGCAAAATTCTTAGCTGCCCCGACCCACGCATTACGCCGTTTGGTCATTTTATTCGCAAGACTTCGCTCGATGAACTTCCGCAATTATTTAATGTACTAAAAGGCGATCTTAGCCTTGTCGGCCCCCGACCTATTGAGCCTATCGAGTTGCAGCGATACAGGGATCGCGGCGCGCTGCTCCTTAGTGTGCGCTCTGGCATAACCGGCCTATGGCAAGTATCTGGCCGCAATAGTCTCACCTTCGACCAACGCGTTGAGCTAGAGCTTTACTATGCACAAAACTGGAGCTTCTGGTTAGACCTACGTATTATGCTTAAAACTCCTGGGGCATTGCTTCGCCGACGGGGCGTACCACAGGCTGGCAAAGACAGCGCCTAATATGCCAATCATCGCACTTATCGGACCGTCTGGCGCCGGCAAGAGCACCCTTGTTGATTACTACATTCAGCAGCACCCGGATGCACGCTTGCATAAATCTATCACCACCCGCCCTGTTCGTGGTGATGGCGATACATCGCATAGGTTTGTTACCAATGAAGAATTCGACAAACTCGCAGCAGGGGGCGAACTTATTAAGCCTGTGGAGGCATTCGGGTATCGGTATGCTATTACTGAAATTCCCGAGTACGATGGCATTACGCTTGTGTTGTTGCGCTATCAGTTTGTCGAGG
>DATIJR010000067.1:0-6009 GCA_035478455.1 Patescibacteria group bacterium
CTACGATTCCTTTGCAGGGGTGATATTAAAATTCGCCCTAAATACATTCGTAGGGTCGTACGTAGTTTTTATTTGCTGCAAACGAGCAAGTGTTTGCTCGGGGTATGCCGTTAGCGCCTTGTCTTGTTCGGTTACACCAATGAAGTTAACGTAGGCTTCAGTATTACCTTGACGTAACGAGTCTGCAAAGTCGTTAACCCAAGCTTGACGTAACGGCTTCTGGTCGTCGGTTTCGTAGAAGCACGCGACGTTGCCCATGATGGCATTTTTGCGATGCGCGTACGCTGTTGCATCGTCGGCAACGCGCGCGACGGCGGCGCCAAGCACGCGGAACTGGAACGCTTTCATTGAGGCATCGATTCGCCCGAGCCAGTCTAGAATATTTACTGCTGAATCTCGGTCGATATCTTGAATAAAGAGATTCGTGCTGACCGCTGTTGGGTGATAATCTGGATTTTCAGGCATAAAGATATCTTTATAACGCATAGGTTTCAGCATATCGGCGATTGGCTCGGCTAATGCACGAACTGGCGCGAGTACCTTTTCGCCCTCGCTGGCGTCGCCCGCATACATCACCAATGCCATCACTGACAATTTGCCATGAAATTCTTTTGGCACGAATGGTGCAGGAAATGCCGGCATGACATTTATGATCATGGATAGCTCTTCGGGTGACTCTTTGGCAATTTGTGTAATTCCCGTTATTACCTCTGGCGTCGCCGGCAATAGCAGCATGCCACCATAACACTCAGCGAGTTCATGAAGTGCATACTTGAATTTTGTTACAATCCCAAAGTTGCCGCCGCCGCCACGAATTGCCCAGAACAGGTCGGAATTATTGTCGCCATCTACCTGCAAAATTTTACCATCAGCTGTTACGATTTCTGCGGCGAGCAGGTTATCGATAGCAAGGCCAAACTTCCGCGCCAGAAATCCAACACCGCCGCCGAGTGTGATACCGCCGATGCCAACAGAGCCCGTGTCGCCAAAGCCGATTGCCAGATTGTATTTATCAAGCTCTGTAGTGAGTTGACCAGCCGCAAGTCCAGAACCCGCCCAGACGGTTCTGCTAGCTACATCAACCTCTATCTCGTGGAGGTTGCGAAGATCAATCACTACCCCGCCATCCGTTGCACTATACGGACTATGGCCACCGCTTCTTACAACAAGCTCAAGATTTTGATCGCGAGCAAATGCAATCGCCTTTTGGATGTCTTCAGCGTTTGCTACTTTAATAATTGCTGCTGGTTTATTATCGATGCCGCCATAAAATACTTGGCGCTCTGCATCATACTCTGCATCCGCAGAGGTAATGACTTTGCCCTTGAATAGTGTGCTTAGTTTTAATGAATCCATACATAACCAGTATAGCAGTTTAGCGTAAACCTATTTTTACGCAATATAAAAACTCGCCCTTTATGAGCGAGTGTTTATCTATGCAAGCTGTAGCTTCTTCTTGAGAGCTTTGAGCTTCTTCCTGCGTGCACGCTTGATGTCTGCGCCGTGCCAGTTGCGATGTTTAGCCATAATATTCTCCTAACTCGACCGAGTATACCATATATTCCCTCTATTGACCACCGTTACCGTCAGTTATAGCACGAGCCGTTTCGTTTGTAGCAAATATTGCCGCGACTTGGTTGCCGGTAATATGAATAACATCGCCAGGATTCACTGCGCCAGAAAGCATTTGTTTCGCAACAGTATTCTCGACTGCTTTCTGTACAACACGGCGCATAGGGCGAGCGCCAAGGCGTGGATCATAGCCTTTATCTACGAGAATTTGCTTTGCCTCGTCATCTACCTCGACCGATACTTTTTGGGGTTCGAGTGTTTTATTAACGCTTACGAGGATGAGATTGAGCACCTGGATGAGCTCTTCTTTTTTAAATGGACGGAAAACGACGATTTCGTCGAAGCGGTTGAGGAACTCTGGCCTGAATTGATTGCTACTGATCAGCTCATCAATAAATTGCTGTTCGAATTGCTCTACCTGGTAGCCGCGCTCGATATATTCGCGGATTCTATCAGCACCCGCATTGCTTGTTGCAATAATAATCGCGTCGCGGAAGCTGACTTCGCGGTTGCGTACATCACGCAGGATACCTTCGTCTAGCATCTGGAGTAATGTCGCGAGCACTTCAGGGGCGGCCTTTTCAATCTCATCAAGTAAGACCACGCTGAACGGCTGTTTCATTACCTGCGCCGTTAAGCTGCTCGGGTCGTCGGCACCATCGGCAATTAGGCGCGTGACATCCTCAGGGCGTACGTATTCGTTAAGGTCAATACGCACCATCTTGCCTTCACCGCCAAAGTAGACATCTGCGAGCGCCTTGGAAAGCTCAGTCTTACCCACACCCGTTGGGCCGAGGAATAAGAATGTACCAATTGGGCGGTTTTGATTACGCACACCTGCGCGAGCACGGCGCAGTGCATCGCTTACGACGCCTACGGCACGAACCTGATTGACCATACGTTTATGGATTAAATCTTCCATGTTGAGTAATCGCTCACGATCACTTGCTTCAGTAGCGACGCTTACCTTCACATCGAGCGTTTTCTCAATTGCCTGTTGGACCGAGTTCATAGTGACGAGCCCTGATTCACTAAAGCTTGCTGCACTTTCGAGTAGGCGTATTGCTCGTCCCGGCATTACGAGTTCATGCATATAGCGCTCGCTCAAACGGTATGCTTCGTTAACAGCCTGATACATATAGGTTACGTTACGGCGCACTTCGGTAATAATAAGTTGCTCCTGCATCACTCGCTTGGTTTCAGCTTCATCTGCTGGCTGGACATTAATACGGTTGAGCGCATTCACAAGTGCAGGATTACGCTGGCCAAGCTCAAGATATTTCTGCTCGTCCATCGATAAAATAACCCTAAGATTACCAGCCTCTAAGATTGGCTGTAGAACATTTGATAAATCGACCGCTCCAACACCTTCTTCGAAGAAGAGCTGCGCGTTATCGAGGCAAATAATAATGTTCTTGGCGCTATATGCTTCATTTAGCACCTGCATTATGAGGTTCTCGAGCTCGCCACGCCCAGGTGCAGAACTAATGAGTGCAGCGGAATCAAGAATGAAGACTTGCCTAAACTTGAGCGAATCTGGCAGGTTCGCCGATGCATCGAGTAGTCGCTCTGCAAACGCATGGATGATTGTCGTCTTGCCTGCGCCAGCCTGACCGACCAGCACAGCGTTCTGACGACCACCGGTACCAAATGTTTCGATAAGCTGATCGATTGCTTCAACATGGCTATTCACATCAACCGTTAGAAGACTCCCGCCGCCACTCATTTGTTCGCTGATGTTCTGCCCAAATCGCTGCAGAAGCGGAATCCAACCGAACGACCAGTCACGTGCAATACCGCCTGTGCGACGAGGCTTTGTGTGTTTTTGCACCAAATCCATCAGGTGCTGCTGCCAGACAACCCCAGCATCAAGATCTTCATCTGATAAGTGCATCTGCGCAATAACCGCCTGGTAGCCTGTGAAGCTGCGTACAATTGCCACGGCGAGCACACTACCGGTGATTTGAGCGAGGCCATTTTTCACTCGAATTTCATCTGCAAGTCTCCATAATTCAGGCATAGCCAGAGCATCTTTGCTCGCAAGCGAATCAAGCAGTGACGATGTTAGACCAAGTCGCGCTGCCATAAACTGGCCACTTGAGACCGAGCTTGCTGCACGCGCTACATCTGATGGAGTAGGAGAAGCTGGCAAGCGGCCGAGTACATCCCCTGCAAGTAGTGCGCTCACGCCCCGCCCCTTGCCGCTTGGCAATGTTTCTACGTAGTATTTATAGAATGCGAAGAAAATATATGGAATGATACCGATAGCTACAAATAGCCATCCTAAAGCTACACCAAGCCCAAATACAATACCAACGCCGCAAACAATAAATAAAATCGCCAACCATGGGAGTAGTGAGGCCACCATTCCGTGCACTAATACGCCAAAGCGAGCAACATCAGCACGGGTAGACTTATGGTTAAATGCTAGATCTTCCATGGAACCCACCCTGCAAGCGCAAGCAACACAAATACAATTGGCAGCAATGGGATGATCGGCCAAAGCGCCAAGCGAATTGCACCGATAATTACCGCAATAAAGAGTGTTACAAAGCCGAACACAATGACCGTGGTACGGATGATTCCACCAATAACTCGGGAGATTAGTCTATCGAAAAACGCGCGCATCTGCACACCTAGTGGCCCACGCACCTTACCGGCTGAAATCTGACGGAATGGCGAAAACAATGTACGGAGAAGTAAATCGAATGAAAAGTAGTCGTAAACACTCATGAGATTATTGCGCACACGAGCAACGCAACTAAGCCAGCCGGCACCATACCACCACGAGAACAGACCCACTATAAACATAATCTTATTGTACCGTAGTGATAAGATATAGTGAAATCAGAATCGCACATAAGCTTATGTTTTGGTTATTTTCAAATGCTATACTAGAAAAGTGCAACAAACGTTTACTACTATTTTAGGTAAAAGTGTCCGAATGCTCGCCCGTGCAAGGGGCGGAGGATCGGCGTTACCGGGGTTATTTGTTGAAAAGATTGACCCAAACTTTATTCAACGTACATTATCACCACTACCCCATGGAGTCGTTTTGGTTAGTGGAACAAACGGTAAAACGACTACTACTAAGATGGTTGTGGAATTACTTGAAGGCCAAGGCCTCCGGGTATTTACCAATCGTACTGGTAGCAACTTTACTCGTGGTGTCGCGGCAGCGCTACTTGGTGATGTCGACATGCGTGGCGAGCTCAATGCGGATATTGCCGTGCTGGAGCTTGACGAGGCATATGCGACGCATTTCGTGCGTAGCATTCAGCCTCGCTACAGTCTGTTTTTGAATGTTATGCGCGATCAGTTGGACCGGTTTGGTGAAATTGATACCACCGCAAAGCTCTTACACATGGTAGCTACCCATACTACTGAGACAATCGTCGTAAACCACGACGACCCTCGCCTTAGCAGTGCCGCTTTTACGAGCGATCTTGACGCGAATGTCGTGAGCTTTAATGTTGCCCCGGCACTGCATCGCCATTTTCCATCAGATGATGGCATGCGAGGCACGAAAACAAGCGCGAAAGCTAAGAATATGGATGTTACCCCAATTGCTACGCTTGAGGCTATGGATGGCCAACATGCGACGATACGATTTGATAACAAGAACCATGAGACATCGCTAAAAATTAAGGGAATCTACAACCTACAGAATGCTGTCGGTGCTATTGCACTTGTGCATGAGATTATGGGCGAAGAGCTCGATACTAAGCGGATGCTTGCTAGCCTTGCAAATGTCACCCCGGCTTTTGGACGTGGCGAAACGATTACCGTAAACCAATTGCCGTGTGAATTGGTTTTAGTCAAAAATCCAAGTGGATTTAGGCTTGGACTCAAGAGTTTTGAGTCAAAAGATTATGCGACAATGATTGCTGTTAACGATAGCTACGCCGATGGCCGTGATGTGAGTTGGCTTTGGGATGTTGATTTTGACAGCCTCAAAAACGAGGGTGTTGCCGAAGTAAGTGGCGTGCGTGCGTTTGATATGGCACTTCGCCTACAATACGATGAGGTCATCGCAAACAAGATCGAGCCGAACCTCGCTAAGGCCCTCACGGAGTTTATTAACGACAACAAGCATAAGCCAAAGCGTATCTACTGCACCTACACAGCGATGCTCGCGCTGCGCCGAGAGCTCGCAAAATATACCGACGTGGAGGCGATTCGATGAATGAGAATAAGACGATTAACCTACTCCAACTTTATCCACGAGATATGAATATCTATGGCGACTGGGGCAATACGCTCGTACTAAAAAAACGACTTGAATGGTACGGCTACAAAGTTAACTTGCTTGAATATAATCCTGGTGATAAATTCCCTACCAATGTCGACTTAATTGTGGGTGGTGGTGGCCAAGATAGCGGCCAAAGTGTAATCGGTGCCGACTTACTCGCAATTGGCGACAAGTTGAAGGCACTC
>DATIJR010000068.1:0-1867 GCA_035478455.1 Patescibacteria group bacterium
GGCGATTACGTATGGGCTTATTCCGCTTGTTGCACTGTATGTCATACGAGGAGCCGCTAACAGTGTTTCTGATGCCGATTGGATGAAGAAGTTTACGCCTTTTGGCTGGAGTGACCTGCTAAATCCAGTGCTTGCCCCAAAGCCAGCTTGGATGATTCCTACGGTAATATTCGCGGTAATTTTCACTTGTCTTGCTATTTATGCGGTCGGTAGGCGTGATTTATCGAGTGCGCTTATCCACCAATCGGATGCGGCTCGCTCACGATTTTTGATGTTGAGTTCGCCATTTGCCTTTGCCCTACGCCGCTCGGGCTGGACAATTGCATGGTGGGGTGCTGGTACTGTATTTTTTGCCGCATTTTTCGCCGCTGTCGCCAACCTTGGTTCTAACCTCGCCGAAGATTCGCCTGCGTTCAAACAGGTTTTCTCGGCAGATGCTGCTAATGACTTCAAGCTTGCCTTTCTTGGGGCTGGCACGATGTTTACAGCAGTGATTATGCTTATTATGATTACGACAATGTTTTCTGCTGTGCGCCGCGAAGAAGCAAGAATGTACCTCGATAATCTGCTCGTGCAGCCAGTTCGCCGCAGCCAATGGTTGTTAGGGCGTCTCCTACTTATCGCGGGTAGCTTTACCGCCATCTCGCTACTTGTAGGTGTAACTGTGTGGAGCATTGCAACGTCTGAAGGCATCACCGTATCGCTTGCGACAGCCCTACAAGGGCAAATCAGTCTTGTAGGTATTATGTTGCTTGTAATCGGCATCGGCGTGTGTATTTATGGATTCGTTCCTCGCCTCGCTACTGCTGCAATGAGCGTCGTGATTGGCTGGGCGTTTATCTTTGATATCCTCGATATACTCTTTCATTTAAGCGACTGGATGAAGAAGACATCGATTCTCACCTTCATCCCAAGTGACCCGTCGAAAAGTCCAGATTGGGCGGCATTTGCGTGGCTTATCGTCACTGGCGCCATACTTATAGGAGTAGGTGTCACGCGCTTCGCAAAGCGAGACATAATCACTGAATAGGCTGGAGCTTATTTACAGGCTCTTAGGCGCGATTTCTTCGGAAGTCGCGCCAATTGCTTATAAATGAACCGACAAGCCCTGCGGTAGCTGCATGACGAGTAACTGTAGCCGTTTTAGAATCGGGTGCGATATCACCAACACGATTTGCTACCGCCCTGAGAATTGATGAACCTTTACCCGCCCATGTGGCGGCCGTACGAGCACCTTCCGGACTAGGGTGGAGTGATTCGTGATGTCGAAGCACAGTCGAGCCAGTATCGCGCAGTACGCGGGTACCGGCCTCGACTCCGCTCATTTCGCCACGACGTACTCTGGCGATATCCTGAATAGCGAAGTCTATCTTGTCAGCAAATGGATCGGCGACCTTACCCCAAGGAGTTACCGCATTGCCAGCGCGCGCAACTCTACCATCAATCGTATCAGCGCAGTCGAGCGCTACGTGTGCGAGGAAAGCTTGTCTGCGCGATAGTTTTCCTGAATCTTGGCCATATTCCACTGCAATCCGTAACGCAAGCCGCCCAAATGTAGCGACCGATGCAAGTGTTGCGGCGCGTCTCTGCTCGGGTGTGAAATCATGCCATACATCTTGTGTCTGTTGGTACGCGGCTACGAGAGGGATTTTATCGATAAAACGGGTCATTAAGTATTCCTGTCAATTCCTATAATAAAAATCGCTCTTTTTACAGAGCGATTGTCTTACGCAACTCGGCGGAAGGAGGTGAGTTGCGCATTTCCATAACTACGATTGTCCACCACAACAATTCTAGCATTTGCGAGATTTGGCCCCTCACCTCTTCCTGGTGTTGATAATACCATAAGCCCATTGGGTTTGAGAAG
>DATIJR010000069.1:0-4792 GCA_035478455.1 Patescibacteria group bacterium
CGGGGGAACCCCAGGACGGCGATGAACGGACGGTGGAGCGTGCGGTGGCGTTCGCGGAGCATCGCGCTCGTGGTGAGTAGCTGTTCGCGGGGAGACCACTGGGCGATGATCGCGTAGGTGGTGTTCCACGAGCCTTGGTCGATGATGCCGACGAATGCGACTTCCGGGTTGCGGGACTTGTGCGGTGACCGCATCCAGACTTCGATCCTGTCGAAGAACGGCTGTTCCCGCGCTTCGCCGAGTACGGCAACGACCGGCAGTGCGAGCCGATTGTCGTTGAAGTCGCTCAGTGCGTACTGGTAGTCGAATTCTCGACGCCAGTTTTCGGCGTCGTCACGGCCGAGGGGCTCGTAGTGGACCCTGGCTGCGGCACGCTCGTTGGCGGTTTCGGCCAGTATGGGCAGGCCGGCCTTCTCGTGCATTACGGCGCTCGTCTCGGGGTCGTTGACCTCGTTGATGCCTCCGGTGAGGCTGGCGAGCTGGTCATGGATGACGTATGTGCCTTCCACGGTACTTCCCTTCACTGTGGCGGAATGGACTAATAGTATATTATATCACATATATCTTTAAATAGCAATTCATAGCAAGCTTTATGTCAATAGGTCCTCATAGACGGGAATGGGGCATGCTTTAGTAGTGCTAATGGCTATTATTTTGAAGCACGTATACGCTTGATTCTTGTATTTTGTAGTGAAGCGGTGACGGCATTTTTTCGTATTCACCATCCCTTGAGACACGGAGCGTATGTTTAGTGGTGATAGTTACTTCCTTGGTTGTGAATGATTTCAGTTTTTTAGACATGTTTTCCTGACCTCGAAGTAGACTAAGGGATGCGAGAAATAGGTTTAATCGAGATTTACCGCGTACCATGTAGACCGATAATACCCCACCCGTGAGGCTTAATCGTTGGAATGTGAGCCCATGAACAGCGTATTTATTATTGCCGATAAATACGAGTGGCGTAACATACTGTTTACCATCGATTGTCACTTTGTAGGTACGATAGCGGAGGAATGCTTTAAGGGTCGAGACAATCATTGCTGGCCATTTGCCATACTTTTTCTTGTGCTCATCCCTTTCGAATAGTGAGTCAGAATAAAACCCGATACTTGAGTTATTGATAAATACTTTACCATCGATTCGCCCTACATCGATTTTGGTCTTTTTTGCAGATTTAAAGTATTGCAGTGCCTCGGGTATAGACTGCGGAATGCTAAGATCTTTTGTGAAGTGATTGAGGGTGCCGCCCGGAATTGGCATTAGAATTGCGTCAGTGTCTTTTACTAGATTTGCGACATTGCTCATTGTTCCATCACCACCGACTACAGCAATGACCGCACCCTTAGTGAGGCGACGCTTTAATTTTGCCTCAAACCCCTGTCCGACTTTAATGTGGTCGGTGATTTCAATCGATGCATTGCTGAAGTGTTGTTTAAGTTCCTTTAGTGATGCGTGGCCACCTGAGCCTGTATTGTAAACAAGAATTACTTTCACTATAGTGGCCTTGCGATAAGAATTACGATAGTGAGCATGGTTGCGCCAAGTAGCCATCCGCCGATTACGTCGGTTGGATAGTGAGCGCCAAGATACACGCGCGAAACTCCAACTGAGATAATTACTGCAGCAAATATGGCTGTAGTAATTAAGCTAAGTGGTGTTGGTAGGAGATGGAATGCATAATATGCAAGCAGCCCAAAAGTAATGGTTGATCCTGTCGTGTGTCCGCTTGGGAAGCTGAAGCTGCGAATGCGCATGCCTGCCACGTAATCAGTTAGGGGTCGTGAGCGCTTGGTGAGGTTTTTGAGCGAAGTGCTTACGAGTATCGTGATCCAGATGAATACCCCGCCAAGCATGATTGCTGGCGTGTTGTCTACGAGGCCAATGATAGCAATTATGCCGGCAGTGCTGCAAATGGCAATTGGGTGGCCAACGTAGCTCATGACTTTGAAGAACGCACGCGAAGATGGCGGTAGTTTAGCGATAACTCGCGTGGCTGCTTCGTCGAATATATTCACTCTGCTCATTACTACCTAGTGTATCATTGAACTTTTGGCTGCTTCACGCAGCTTTTGTATACTATCTGTTGTCGGCGACGACAATATCGTCAATGTAGACGCTATTGCCCACCCCGCCTGATGAGCTTAAGAACTGTATGTGCACATTATTTGCGCCAACGGGTGCGGTTACATCGGCGGTTGCTTGCTGCCAGCTAGAAGATAACGTAAGTGGTACTTCGACTGGGTTTTGCGGGTCGGTAATCACCTGGCCGTCGGCATCGTACCATGTTACGCGCATTCGCATGTTGGTTACGGCACCCGTGCCTTGCTTGGCCCAGTAGCTTATTCGTTTTGCACCAGATGTACGGACTTCGAACCCAGGCCAGTTGTTGAGCTCCACTCCCCAGCTGCCGCTAGCGGTCATGCTGACTTTAAGACTGTGCGTACCAGTGTGGGCGGTGTCTGTCGACTGCGCCAGGCTAGTCGAGAACCAGTCTTGCCAGTTGCCTATAGAGCCTTCGAGTGTTGCTGAGTTGGCGTTAAGTGCGTTGGCAATAATTGATTGCCCGCTTATCGTGCTGCCGTTATCCTGTAGGTATGGTGTGCCTCGCCAAGTATCCCAGTTAATCACCTCACCACTACCTTTAACGAAGCGCCAATCCCCGATGTAGGTGTTGTTTGAGAAGAGATTGTGATTGTTGAACATTACGTCGTTTTGCACATTTTGCACGTTGTATGCTGTAGGTGCCCATGGGATGTTGTTAGCGCCTGTAGCGAATAGTGCCTGCGCGCCGCAGAATGTGCCAGCGCATGGTACATTGCTTTCGATAAACCTGAATTCGTTGTTCGATACCTGTACATTCTGTGAGTGCCAGCGACAATTGGCAGTGTACGGTGCGCTGCTGAGGCTTGTGTAGCAAGGATGGCTGGCGTTGATAGGGTTTGGATATGTGTAGTCGTATGGCGATGGGATGATGGTTGGCGCGACGAATGGCGTGCAGTATGTTTTGCTGGTGTTGCCGTTGGAATTACAGAAACGATTTGAGCTTTCGAAAATGGAAATTCCCGAGAAGTTGTCTTCAAGAAGATTGTTTTGAATGCGTAGGTTTGTACTGCCGCTGGTACTCGACTGTAATCGGCTGTCACCGCCTGATTCTGAAATGTAGATGGCTGGCGCCGGTGAGCCGGTATTATGATTGCCTCCCGTCCAGTTGTTCTGGAGTAGAACGTTTCGACTTATGGTGGTGTTGTAGCTAATCTCGTACCAAATACCTTCACTATTATTTTTTTCAATCCAGTTGCTATCGAATAAGAAGTCGATGTCGTTGGTATCAGCCCAGAGCCCGACGCTTAGATTATGGTGCACGTAGTTGTTGGTTACGCGTGCGCCTTTTACGTCCCAGAATTTACCGCCACCTGTACAGCCACAGCCTGGTATGCGTGATTCCCAGTCATCTTGATTGTTGCCCGTGATTTCGTTGTGATCAATCACGATATTTTTAATGGCCGAGTCACCTTCGACCTGATCTTTAAACATGCTGAATCCGTACTGGCCGTTATCTTTCAGGCAGCTATATCGAACGGTGTTGTCAGTCCCGATGAACACTGCAGCGCCGTCGTTGTTGTGGGCGTAAAGATATTCCATAGTCCAGCCGGTTCCTGAATTGTGATTAATGACGCCTTCGTTGTTATTGTCGAGACCACGGCCAAAGTTTCGGACCTCGAGGTATGCAATGCGTACATTACTTGCGCTACCCGAAAAAGCGTAGTCGTTATTATTTTTGCCATCTAAGATTGCCCCTGGTGCGCCAATGTAGGTGCTGTTGTTGCCCGGCGTGATTTGGCTGTATTGCCCAGTGCCTAGCGTGTGCTCGCCTGGTGCAAACCAGTATGTTTTGTTTTGCTGGCTAAAATTAAACCCAGTGTTGTCGCCTGATGGCACGGTAATGTTGCCCGTACTCGCACTCGATGGCCCGCCGTTCCAGGCGTTGCTGCTACATATTTGAGCAGGTGGCGCTATGTACCATCCGCTAGCGTTTCTTGCTGGATCGGTTAGTGGATCTGATGGCGGGTTATTGTCGACTTGAGTGCCGTCGCTATTATCAGCTTCACTGGTGCTGTTTGTTGTGATTGAAACAGTTTTTGCGCGTGGTGCACTGCGGTTGTTGCTCGCGGTGACGATTTCGGTCGAGGCCCCATCGGCGGGTGCTATAGAGCTGTCTTTATCAACGGTGAATGTGAACACTTTGCTTTTGCCGATGTTGCCGGCAAAATCGTACGCTAGGGCTTGTAGGGTATGCTTACCTTTCGAGAGATTGCTTATGTTGATAGCGGCTTTAAACGGCGGCTCTGTACTACGGGCGACGACAGTATCATCTAGTAGGTATTCCACACGCTCGATAAGCTTGTTGTCGCTGGCATCGACTGAAAGATTGAGCGTGTTGCCTGTTCTTGCTTGATTAAGCACATCTGAAGGGATGTACAAAGATACTACTGGCGCTATGGTGTCTGTCTGAGGATCCTTGCTTGTGTCATGTGTGAAAAACGACTGACTCGCGATAAATCCACCGACTGCGAGCGTAATGAGTACTAGTGTGCCTATAATCAGACGTTGCCGTAGTCGCATGTATGAATTTTACCCCTCTCGCTCACCCACTCGCTTCTGTCGAAGATGATTATACTTATAATAACCTAAAAAAATTGCTAATAAAATAGCCACAGGGGTGTGGCATTTAAAGATCTGCAGAAAGTTTTCGTACCATTCCACCGTCAACTACGAAGTGGGGTTTCGCTCG
>DATIJR010000070.1:0-3546 GCA_035478455.1 Patescibacteria group bacterium
GCATTATCATCAAAATTAAGCAAAATCCTTAGCAGCAAATCACGATTAGCAAGGGCGAGCAGAGACCGTGCTCGAGATGTCAGCACAATCGTACGGCCATGCGCCGCATACAGTGGCTTCATTTCATCCACTACCTCTTGGCAGAGCACGATTGGATTTAGTGGTTCTAGACTAAACAAGCTGTCTTCGAGTCGCGATGATTTCGTAATATCTGTCGTAAGTCGCAGCGCACGTTCACTCGTCAGTGTAATACGATGTGCGATTTCTTGCAGCTCGTTACTACTCACCTCACCAGATTCAAGATGGAGCGCCAGCTGGCGCACCAGCGCAAGTGGAGACTTTAGTTCGTGGGCGGCAGTAACAAACGAAGGCGCAGTTGGTACTGCGCCTTCCAAACGGTTCGTTTGCTGCTTTGACCCCTCCATACCTACATCTAGTGTAGCATGGCGACAGGTTAGCAACTACTGGTTGAATGTTACTGTTTTAAGAAGCGCTGCAAAGTCATCGTTAAATACATCGCCATCAGTACGAAGTGTCAATGTACGGTCGCGCATCTTGAGAAGGATCGCAGTACCATAAATATCTTTATTGAAGTTACCAACAATCTTTGTACCTGTCATCTTACCATCTGAGTAAACGCTCGACTTCAAATCACCCTTAGTAATGAGCTTCTGGTATGCGGCGACAGATTGATCGTATGTCTTTTGCTCAATCGTAATGCGCAGTGCAAACTTGGTACTATCGCCCACTGGCGGTACAAGCACAGGATTAAGGTACGCTTCGTAGGTTACGCCACCGCCCTTGCTCACATCAGTCGCCTGGTATGCGCTCCAAGTCTTTGGATAATCAAATTTCAAAGCACCATAGTCAGACGGGCCAACAAACTGGCGCATTGGTTCTTTTTCACGAGCAGCAAAGGTTGCTTCATCTTTAGTCGACTGATCAAGCTTCGCCTTCGCTTCTGCGTTAGCAATCTTTGAGTCAACATCTTTCTTTTGGTCCATATAGTTCATGTAAGCCCAAATACTAAATGAGCCGAAAACGAGCACGAGCAAAACGAGTGCAATGATTGCAAAGATGCTCGCATTTACTGCCCCTGTTTCACGAGTGCGATTCTTCATGCTTATGATTATACGTGCCCACTAGCTCTCTTGTAAAGGCTTAACGACATACAGAAAGTACGATTTATCCGATGCATCAGGCGTAATTCCAGGAATATTAAACGCGTAGCTAATAAATGTCAGCGGTCGTCTCAATCTCGTAGCCTCTTGCTGTACGCGCGCATACATTTTCGCGATATCCCGAGCCTCACCAAAGGTATATACTGCGGTCGTCTCATCGGGAAGTGGCGCTCGCCAAAAGTTTGCGAGTTTCACACGCACCTTACCATCACCGCGCGATAACATCCGTGAGATCAACACGAGTATCGGATGGATTTCATACCCCACCGCCCGCGCACCAAGTTTACTC
This sequence comes from Patescibacteria group bacterium, assembly GCA_035478455.1. Lineage (GTDB taxonomy): Bacteria > Patescibacteriota > Saccharimonadia > Saccharimonadales > Saccharimonadaceae > Saccharimonas. The sequence goes on from DATIJR010000070.1 coordinate 1,471, forward strand.
ACCGTGCGTAGCACTACCCCATCACCAGAACCTATATCAACAACCAGGTCTTTCGCGCTCAGCGGATACAACTCCGTAAATACCCGTTGAATATCAGCTCGGCGCGATGGCACGTACGGTGCGCCCGTAAACGCAACAAACCCAACGAGAAACACAAGACCAGCAGCAATCAACAACCACATTAGGCGTCGAATTTCTCCTTCAAAACAGTAATTTCATTCTTAAGATTGGTCAAATCATGCTCAATCTCTGCAGCAAGCTTTTCCGCCTTATCATACGTCACGAGTGCCTGCTCAAGCTCAAATTCATCGCCCTCAAACCACGCAACAAGCTCACTTAGTTCATTCATCTTCTCAGATACAGTTTTTTGCTCAGATTGCTTCGACATCTTTTACCTCCGCCGTAATAATTCGTTCTTGTTGTTCAATTCTAATTGTGCCACCCGTGGCAACTTCCCCGCGAACAATTGCATAGCCTCGCGATAGTACCGCCTTCGGGTCGTATGCCGCCATCACTTGACGAGACGTTACAAGCTGGCTCTGTAGCAAATCCACTCGCGTATCAAGCATAGCCCAGCCTTGGCGAAGTGTTGCCTTTGTATCTTTCAGGTAGCCGTCAACCACGCCCTCAGTACGTACCAGAATACGGCGGACCAACTGCCCTAGCATGTTGGTGAGTTCTCTACGGTCCGGCACTACAATCTGCGCCGCATTGCTTGGCGTCGCCGCACGTACATCCGCCACCATATCGGCAAGACTTACGTCAACCTCATGCCCTACACCAACAATCGTCGGGATACGGCTCGCTGCAATCGCCCGCACCAGCGGCTCGTCGTTAAATGCAGCTAAATCATCTGCGCTACCACCACCACGAATGATTACGAGTACCTCGGGCAGTATCTCTCGGCCGTTGAAGTACGAAATCGCCCGAATCATTTGCTCAGGTGCGCTTTCGCCCTGCACCTGCACATGCGCCACGTCTACTTTTAGTCCGCCCCATCGGTCATTCAAAATCTTTACGAAATCAGCATAACCAGCCGCAGACGTACTACTAATCACCGCAATATGCTCAGGAATTTCCGGTAGTGAACGCTTTCGCTCTGGCGAAAACAACCCTTCTTTATCAAGCTTTGCTTTCAGCAGTTCAAAACTTTTCTTCAAGCTCCCCTCGCCACTTGGGCGAATTGATTGAATCGTCAAACTAAACTTACCCCAGGCAGTAATCTTTGGCACAGCCCGCACCACAACTTTCATACCATCTTCCACCGGTACTCGCAGCTGGAATAATGACATAAAGCAATTCACGCTACCCGTGGCGTCCTTAATGTCAAAAAACACCCATTTGCCCTGATTTACTTTAAAGCTCGCAACTTCACCCTCAATTTCAACCGTTCCAAAGCTGTATTCGAGCGATTGATTAACGACAGCAATAAAGTCGCTAACGCTAAACTTCGGGGTCTGGTCGCTTGCCATACTTCATCACTACCTGCTGATACAAAATCCAGCCAACAACAATCGTTACGAGCAAAATAATCACACGGGCCAGCAAGATTCCGGCAATCGCTTCACCCTTCGCCATTCCGGCAATCGCAAGCACTGCCACCATAATTGCCTCATACGCGCCAGCGCCACCAGGAGTCACGACAACAAATCCCGCCAAGCTCGCAAGACCATACGCAATTAAAATTGGCGCCGGATTCACTACAGTATCCAAGCCCCAGAACACAATCCAGAAAATCGCAATCTCTGTCACGGTGAAAAATAATCCCCAAAGATATGGTTTTATGAGCAAACGCTTCTCACGCATCAGCGCCACATAGTCATCGTGCATATCATCAAGGAACTCAGTTGCCGCCTGGGCAGAGATCAGCTCAGCGACCTTCCCGAATGTCACCTTTCGCACGATATTATTACAAAACCGTGTAATCTTCCCTGCAATATTATGCATACGTGTCACACTACTAAACAAAAACCCGCTCCCGATAATCGTCACAATCATCAGCGTCACAAGCATCGAGCTCATCAAAATAATCCAACGATTTACCGTACCGTCAACCGTCACCCAAAATACCGCCAC
>DATIJR010000071.1:0-2215 GCA_035478455.1 Patescibacteria group bacterium
AAGGCCTCATTACCATGCATCCGCGCTAGAGGAGCATTTGATCCCCCGGCTCGTGTGCCATAAGTATATGCCATGTCAAAATCCTTACCGTACGTAACACAGACACTCGACTCTCTCATCTCACCATCTGGCCAGTTGACGACTTTTTCTCGCGACTCATTACATGCGACCCCGTCGTCGTCAATCCTGATAGATGGCTGGCCTCTTGTCCAATCGATATCTGCACTCACTGATGAGGGTGTAAATATTAGCAACACTACTGAAAGTGCAGATGCAAAGCTGGATATAAGTACAGTTTGCGACTTCACTTCCTCAATATACCAAGTAAAAGTTAAGCTAAAGTGAAACAGTAAACGCCCGCAGGAGTTGCTGAATCAGCTATACTATAGGTATGACTCAGGAACTTCCGCGCATTGCTATCGTCTGTGATTTTCTTACCACTATGGGCGGGGCGGAAAATGTTGTGCTGGCAATGCACGAGGCGTTCCCTGATGCGCCGATTTATACTGCTATCTATAACGCCGATAAAGTACCAGCATTTAAGGAGCTCGACATTCGTACATCGAGCCTACAGAACCTGCCAAAAAAGCTGCGCAATTACCACAAACTCTTCCCTACGCTCGCCGTTAAGGCTATGCGCAAGCTCGACCTGAGTGAGTTTGATATTATCCTTACGAGCAGCTACCTGCACGGCCATCAGGTGACAAAATCTCGCCCAGACCAAGTGATCATTAATTACTGCCACACGCCAGCACGCTATTATTGGAGCCATTACGATGAATACCGCCGGGACCCAGGCTATGGCAAGTTGAACCCGATCATTCGCACATTGATGCCACTGATGATTCCACACCAGCGCAAGCTTGATTTGCAGGCCGCCAAGCAAGTAGATGTATTTATTGCTAATTCGTCTGAAACCGCCAAGCGTGTCAAAAAGTATTACAACCGCAACGCCACAGTGATTCACCCACCAGTGGATGTGATGCGATTTAGCCCGTCACGCGAGCGTAATGATTACTACGTAACGGTTGGCCGCCAGCTGCCATACAAGCGCTACGATTTAACCGTGCAGGCTGCAACACAGCTTGGTATTAACCTGAAGGTATTTGGTAATGGCCCAATGCATGAAAAGCTTGTCGCGATGGCTGGGCCAACTGTACATTTCTATACCGACCGATTTGGCGATGCGTCTAATAGTGAAGTTGAAGAAGCGCTCAATAATGCCAAGGGATTTATTTACCCAGCAGAGGAAGATTTCGGGATTGTCACCGTTGAAGCGCTTGCCGCTGGCGCGCCTGCGATTGCACTTGCTAGGGCTGGTACGTTAGACATTGTGCAGGATGGTGAAACGGGTGTTCTGTTTGAACACCAAACGGTTGAAGATGTTGTGGCGGCGATTAAGCGAGCCGAGGGCATTACGTTCTATCCATCTAAATTGCAACGTACCGCAAAGCGATTTAATAAGTCGTTGTTTATTACGAAACTGCGCAAGGTTGTTACCGACCAAATTCACTAGCACGACCGCTATCCATAATGCTATAGTTTACTTATGGAGAGTTTACCGACGGAGCATAATGACATTGAGAAGCTTAATACTGAGCCTGCTACAGGGCCAGGGGCGCCTGTTAACCCAGTTGTGACTGCACCGCCAGCGTCTTCGCCGATAGCTCAGAATACTCAGCCTCAGACACCTCAACCACAGTTCGATCCACCGATCGCGACACCTCCGTTAAACGTGCTGAAAAAGAGCCACAAGAAGCGTAATATTATTATTGCGGCGATTATTTTAGTACTTCTCGCCGCCGGTACCGTAGCTGCAATTATGGTGTTCTCTACGCCGAAGAAAGATACTAGTAAAAAATCTACCGCGCAAACCACGAAGCCACTTGATGACGCCCAGGGTATGATTACAAAGATTAATGCTGCTCTGACTGATAGCTCAAACACTGGCTACCAAAACCCACAGATTACTTTTACCTCACCGACGAGCACGCCGCCAGCCGCAAGCCCAAGCTACCAGGTGAAAGGAGCTGATTACTACGTAACGACTACTCAGGCATATGGGTTAAACGTCCAAAAGACTGTAAATACTACGAGCGAGACTGGAGTTGATACGGTATTTACCCAAGGGATTGTCGATGAAGTGACTGCTACATTTACTAGTAGCCAGTACAATAAGACGACTGAGCTATCGTCGGGAATTGAATACCAGTCA
>DATIJR010000072.1:0-3175 GCA_035478455.1 Patescibacteria group bacterium
AAGCCCATGGATTGGATGATTTGATCATGGTTCGAGATGAATCCGGCAAAGACCGAAACCATAATTACTGCTGCCGCAAAGACGACGCGGCTACCGATTGTATAGCCATTGATTACTGCTTCCTGGGCATCGTGTGTTCGCTCATATTCTTCGTGGATACTCGATACGAGGAAGAATTCATAATCCATGGCGAGGCCAAATAGCACGCCTATTGCGATAATTGGTAAGAAACTCACAATTGGTCCTGGCGCATCAGCAATGCCGAACCAACCCCACTGGAATACCATTACCATTGCGCCAAACATTGCGCCGACCGATAGCAAGAACCCGAGCGTTGCTTTGAGTGGAATGAGTAGCGAGCGGAAGACGAGAACAAGGAGCACGAATGAAAGCCCGACGACGATTGCCAGATATGTTGGCAGCACGCTGGCAAGCTTGTCGTTGATATCCATTTGTAGAGCTGCCGAGCCTGTCACGCCAAATGTCGTTGTATCATTACCAGCAAGGCTTGCAATAGTGTTTTTATCGCGTAAGTCGCTGATTAAACTTTTGGTTGCTTCATCTGATGGGCCAGATTTTGGAATTACCTGTATCATGCCTTTGGTTGTGTCGCTCGTAACAAGCGCTGGCGTCGCTGATTGTACATCACTTCGCTTGGCAATATTATTTGCCACTTTTGCGAGCTGATAGCGTACTGCATATTGTTCGATTTGCATTTCGAGTTGCTGGCGCGCCTGCTGCTCTTGCTGTACGCTCATTGCTTGGATCGTGGCGAATGTCTTTTGAGTTTGAAGCTTCTCTGCGTATGTTTTAGCTGCAGCCATTCGCTTCTGGTAAGCAAGGGCTTGCGCTGCGGTAGCCTCAGCAACACGCTGATTATATACGGCTGTGAGTTGGTCACGTGCCGCTTGGCGGTCGGAATCAGTTACTACTGGGACATTCTCTGCGACAACGATAAGTGGCGCATTAAACCCAACGCCAAATCCACGCTTGAGAGCATCGTATGCGTGACGCTGCGAGGTACTCTGGGCCGCAAACTCATCGGTTGGTAAACCTAGGTTTAGCGAGCGAATTGGCAGTGCAACAACACCAGCTACTGCTACACCGACGAACACAACCATGAGCGGGTGGTCTGTTACAGTGGCCGCAATTTTCCGCCACAACACACCACGTGGTGCACGATGCGATTCGTGAGGACCCTGTTTTTGTGCGGCGGTGATTTTACGCCTGGTTGAGCGTGTAAAAATTCGTGAACCGACAACTCCGAATAGTGCTGGCAGCAACGTTGTTGCCACAAGCGCGGCGATTGCCACCGTACCAGCTGCCGCAAGACCCATGCTAGTCATAAATGGAATTCCAACGATACTTAGCGCAGAAAGTGCAATCACTACTGTTGTGGCTGCAAACAACACTGCCTTACCGGCAGTTGCGAGCGCCCTGCTTGTGGCTGCTTCGTAGCTAAATCCTGCGAGTAAATAATGCCTGTATTTATTTACGATAAAGAGCGAGTAGTCGATGCCGACGGCAAGGCCGAGCATTACTGCTAGCACGGGTGTGGTTGAAGTGATATTTACCGTTTGGCTGAGTGCAAATAATCCAGCAGCACCGCTTACGACGGTTACAATTGCGATAATAATTGGTAAGCCTGCAGCCACCAATGAGCCGAGCATCACGAGTAGTACGATGAGCGCTAATACAACACCAGTAATTTCGCCTGGCCCTAAAATATCGCTTGGTACGCGGCTAATAATGTCGCCACCGCGGTACATTGCAAGACCCTTTGAGCCAACATCATCACCAATTTTAGAAATGTCAGTAATCGTCTTTTCACTGACCGCGGCAGCCTCTTCACTGAGGTTTACGGTAGCATAAGCAACGGTATTGTCACTTGAGATCGAACCTGTAACCGCGAAAGGATCCGTCACCTGACGAACGCCCTCGACTTTACTGATCTCGCTGATTGCAGTTTCTATATCCGCCTTATATCCGAGGACCGTCTCGCCATTTTTTGCTTCGAATACCACGCGGCCAGTGCCTTTGCCGGCATCAGGGAATAGTTCGCTAAATCGATCGAGAGATTTTTGCGCAGAGGTCCCTGGAATACTAATCGCGCTGCTTGGTTGTTTATAAAAATGCTTGGCAAGCATGCCTAATACAACTAGTATGATTATCCAGCTAGCAATCACCAGCCATTTATGTCGATACGCGCCGTTGCCGACCGACCGCAAGAATTTGCCCATTACCCCTCCACTCGTTATTGCTTTTATTGTAGCAAACTACTCGTATAAAAGCATAAGTGCGGATAGGTGAATTACGAGATTAACTCAAATTCGATACCAAGCACACCATTCTTGCGCTGGTCGGCTTCGCTATAGAACTCGCGGATTTGATTATCGAGCCAGGCTACGCTTTCGCCGCCAAATTTAGCAGGTCCGATGCGAGTAAATAAGTCGTGGAAAGTTTTATCGTGATACAGGTTAATCACCTTCACGCCTACTGTTTGTTCGATATTCTCGCGATTCGTAAATACGATCTCATCGCCAATCATAATCTTCTGGCGCTTTTCGTCGAACAGTCGCGATTCGATTGTCTTTTTGCCACTAATGATCGCCTCGAAAGGTTGTGTTGCAAGTTGAAGACAGTGCGTAGTCATATTATATATTCTAGCTTTTGCGACTTGTTTCACGGTTTACGCAATTTCAAAGGTTGCAATGATAGGATAATGATCTGTAAGTACGGTTTGATCAACTCTCTGCTCAACTTCTCGCATACCCTTATATAAAATATGGTCATATGTTTGGTTCTTCGGAGTTGTTGCCTCGTCAGTCACAATTTCTTTTACTCCATCCTCAAACATTTGCGGCAAAAAGTGCTCAAGGTTTTTGGTGTTGATATTGAAATCACCCTGGAGCAGATAGTATTCCGGCTTCGTAGCGACTTTTTCCTGGACATCTTGCAGCATGCGCCTGCCTATATCAGAGTCTAACTCAATATTGAAGCGCTTGAACGGCGTAAGGTGCAGTGTGCTCACTTGGAGTTTAACCTCGCCTAACTTCACGATACAGTTTGTATATCCCTTATCGAATGTAGTGGCGACACTTCCGTCTTCCCAGACAACCTTAACCTTTGGGTTATTGAAAAATCCGGTTTGATGATCGACGATCGGGTACTTTGA
>DATIJR010000073.1:0-4214 GCA_035478455.1 Patescibacteria group bacterium
AAACCGACCATTGATCTCTACAGTGGCGTCGGCAGCATTGGCCTCACCATCGGCAGCGACAACCCCACACTTATCGAAATTAACGAGCATGCCGTTCGTGAGATGCGCGAAAACATCAAACGACTTGGCAAAACCGCCAAGGCCGTCCTCGCGCCAAGTGAACAAGCCCTCGAGCACATCACAGGTAGCGAAGTCGTCATTGTCGACCCGCCACGTGCCGGCCTTCACGCCGATGTCATTGCTCGGCTCCTCGAAACAAAGCCAGAGCGCATCATCTATCTAAGCTGCAACCCGGTAACGCAAGCTCGCGATGTTGCCATGCTCGCCGAAGGGTACGGAGTACGCTCACATCGTGGCTATAATTTCTTCCCCCGCACGCCACATATTGAGCATTTAGTTGTGCTTGATCGTATTGAGCAATAGCTGTACAGCTGCTACACTAAATCTATGCATAAGCGACTTAGCCGCGGGTTCACCATCGTTGAAATCGCAACGGTTGTTTTCATTATCGCGCTACTCGCGCTTATTACCGTAGTAACCTACAACAACGTACAGCGTCAGGCTCGCGACACCAGCAAAGAGCAGGCGGTAAAAATTATTATGACCTCACTTGAGCGATACTACGACGCACATGGTGAATACCCCACAGGCAATCAGCTCAACCCCAATAAAGACCTTAATAAATTAACCAATCTTACTGCGACAGTACAGTACCTGCCCAACCTCACAACGGACAACCTTTCGACCGGCGCATATAATTTTTATGCCTATTGCGACAACACCGATTGTAACGGGGCCTCATGGTTAAATTATCGCCGCTATCAAATCATTTACTCATCTCGCTGGGATGCTTCGGGTAGCGGAAGTTATGTAAATGTCGGTAGTCTCCAGTCATCTGGAGGTTCAAACTGCTTGGTAACAGAATACTACGACGATCCAGCGTATACATTACAGTGGTACAACGAAGATACGGGTATATGGAAATTCATTCGCAGCAAGCACGGCAGGGCCGAAATCGCCAACAACGGTTCAGCGCCTACCCCACCGCAAACCTGCACGTTTACTAATATCTAGCTTGTTTTAATACGGCGGTAAGTAAATTTCGCTGCCGGACGCCAGCCGCCACGCGCATCATGGTCAGCCTGGTAGATTACACCGCCCTTAACTTCACTCACCAAAATAAGTGCCGGACTATACGGTGCGAGCGTACGATAAAACACAATATCATCATCATGCACATCACGCCGACCAGGGAATACCTCACGGAACTTTGCACGGCCAATATCATCAAAATAGGTGTGATGCCCCTTAGGCGGGAAAAATAGCTCAGCTTTCAATCCCACACGTGCCACAATCTTCTTAATATCACTCAAAAGAAGTTTTGTCGGTCCATCAATATAGCAGTAGAGCTGTTTTTTGCTCGAAAGAAAGAGTGTAGCATACGCCGATTGCCCAACATCTATACGCCGTACAATCACCGAATCAACGTCAAGTGCGACACCGAATCGCTCCTTTGCGCTTTTTTCTAGTGATAAGTCATCGAGAAGCGCTTGGTTATCCATAATATGGGTAATTATACCACATTCTTGCAATGCATGCTGGAGTACAATGAATATGATGACTGCTTTTGACGACCGCTATAAAAACCTCAACGAAGAACAACGACAAGCAGTAGACCTCGTAGATGGGCCATTGCTCGTTGTCGCAGGGCCAGGCACCGGCAAGACCGAGCTACTGAGCATGCGCGTCGCCAATATCCTCAAAAAGACCGACACATCGCCTGAAAATATCCTCTGTCTCACATTCACCGAAAGCGGCGCCACCGCCATGCGCTCACGCCTCAGCGACATTATCGGCCCCCAAGCCTACAAAGTAGCAATCCAAACCTTTCACAGTTTTGGTACCGAAACTATCAACCAGAACCGTGAGTATTTCTACCGCGGCGCCGAGTTCCAACCGGCTGACGATATCGCCAGCTACGATATTCTCACCAACATTTTTGACGAGCTCGATTACAGCAGTCCACTCGCCAGTAAAAACAATGGCGAGTATGTACACCTAAGCGACACGCTTAAAGCAATCGGCGAGCTAAAGCAAGCTGGTTTATCGAGCGATGAATTAATTGCCATTCTCGATGCTAATGACAGGACGCTCGACGCAATCGAACAAGATCTGACGGATATTTTTGCCAATCGCCCAAGTGTCAGCATGCTTAGCATGCTAGTTCCAATTGCAGAAAAAGCAGCATCACTACCAGTTACAGAATTGCCATCAGCAATCACTCCGCTTGCAAACGAACTCGCACTCAGCATGGCGCGCGCTTTCGATGAAGCAGTTGAAATCAATAAAACGACACCAATCACCGCATGGCGCGATGAATGGCTCGAAAAGGACACTACGAGCCACTTCGTATTTAAAGATCGCAAGCGCCACGCCAAACTGCGCGCGCTCGCGCACGTCTATTTCTCATACATTTCGCGAATGGAGCAAGCGAGTCTATACGACTACAACGACATGATTCTAAACGTTGTTCATTCGATGGAATTACACGCCGATCTAAAAGCCAACTTGCAAGAAAAGTACCAGTACATACTGGTTGACGAATTCCAAGATACCAACCTCGCGCAGTTGCGTATTCTATTTAACCTCACCGACAATCCTCTTGGCGATGAGCCGAATGTTATGGCCGTAGGCGACGATGACCAAGCCATCTACAGTTTCCAAGGTGCCGACGTAAACAATATCAATCGCTTCCGCGAACAATATCCAAGCCACCGTAGCATTGTGCTAACCCACAACTATCGTTCAAGCGAACCGATTCTCAAAGCGTCACGCGAGGTCATCACGCAAGCTGACGGGCGCCTCGAAACCATCATGGACATCAATAAAACCCTCACGCCGCATGCCGACGCAAGCCACGCTAAAGTTAGTCGAACAAAACTCCCAACACGCATTGATGAAAATGACTGGGTCGCAAGTACAATTGCAGCGGAAATTAAATCCGGCGTAAAACCAAACGGCATCGCCGTACTCGCTCGCAATCACACCGAGCTCATTGCACTTGTTCCATATTTACACCACTATGGTATAGCCATCGATTACGAACGTCGCGACAATATTCTAGACAAAGAAAATATCCTAGCGCTTGAGTTGCTCGCCGAAACGGCCGTAGCAATTTTTGGCGGCGACCATGATCTTGCCGATAGTAAATTACCAGAGCTACTATCGCATCCGATGTTTGCGATTCCTCCCGAAACAATCTGGCGCCTCAGTCTGCAAGCACATCGTAGCGGGCTTACATGGCTCGAAACAATGCTCAATACACCAGACTTACGGCCGCTAGCCGATTGGCTCATTACACGCGCCCAGGCCGTACCGCACGAGACACTCGAAGTATTTGTCGATGTGCTCATTGGCGCGTCAAGCAAAACAGAGGGCTATGTTTCCCCATATCACCAGCATTATTTCAGCACTAATATATTAAATGATTCACCAGAAGATTACCTCTCCACACTCGAAGCACTCCGCACACTGCGCACAAAGTTACGCGAATACCGACCAAACGACACGCTCCACATTGCCGACATGCTCGAATTCATTCGCATGCACCGCGAACTCGGCGCACGTATTATGACAATTCGTAGTGGGGTAAGTAATAGCGATGCCGTGCATTTAATGACCTCGCATAAATCAAAAGGGCTCGAATTCGATACAGTATTCATCATCAACTCTATGGATGGTCGCTGGGGCGAACGAGTACGCAGCCGCTCATCGCTTATTAACTACCCAGAAAACCTTCGCATCCGCCCAAACTCAAATTCGTACAACGAACGCCTCCGTCTCTACTTCGTGGCTATGACCCGCGCCAAGCGACAGCTTTTCATTAGCTATAGCGCGACAGATACAAGCGGCAAAGATGTCTTGCCAGCAGGTTTCTTGAGTGGCACTGCTATCAATGAGCAAGTTGTCATACCAGAGCATAGCGTAGAAACACTCACGACACTTAATAATCTCGACTGGCAAGATTACATAACGAATCAGCCAACCGCGACTATGAAAGCGCTGCTTGAGCCAACACTCGAAAACTACAAGCTCTCGGCAACACACCTCAATAATTTCATAGACCTCACGCACGGTGGCCCGAGCATGTTCCTCATGAACAACCTCCTTAGATTCCCAGCGGCAAAAAGTGCCAGCGCCAGCTACGGAACAGC
>DATIJR010000074.1:0-3654 GCA_035478455.1 Patescibacteria group bacterium
CGAGGCCGCGTGGATGACTGACGACTTCATCAATTTGGTGGCGTTGCTTTTCTGGAATGCCAAGCAGGTCAAGGTTGAGTAAGGATTCATCGAAGTTAAACAGACGTAGCACGGCATCTTGCCCGTACATCGTTGGGACAGTTTCGACACGCAGGTTCAGCAAGTGCGTACCTTGGTCGGTTGTGATTTCTTTTTGCATGTGGCCAGACTGTGATTCATTCGACGCAGTTGAGACACCTGCGCGACTCGCAAGCTCACCCATAATTACACGGTAGCGCTCGCGTTCGAGCATTGCCACGGGGTGTAACGCACCATCGACACGCATGCGAACCCGGATGCTGTCACGCTCGTTCTCGATGTGAATGTCGCTTGCGCCTAGCTTATCTGCCTGCTTAATCAAATAGTCAAAAAGCTGCTCCGATGATACACTGTTGAGCGTTTTACTGACTTCGCCGATTGTATCGCTGTCGCCTTCTTTGGCGATTTCAATATCATCGTAGATTACTTTCTTTGGTGGGTCGTAACGAAGCATGAGGGCACGATAGCCACTGAGGCTAATGAGCGAGAAATGAACAATCTCACCACGATCTGTATATTCACGCCGCATCTTTTCGAGTACTGACTGTGGGGTTTGCGTAGTTACGCCAAACTGGTAGACACCATCGCTCCCGCCGCCCTTTACGAGAGGCACTAGCTTATCTTGATGCATCTTCTCGGTGCTAATCACGTCCTGCGCAAGTGGTAGCTCGGCCTCGAACTCACGCGTATCGAGATAGTCCAGCCCAAGCAGAGCGCCGCGCTGTTTTGTCGAGTGCTCGTCTTGTTCGCGACGGCGTTGCTGAACTTCATCTTCTTGCATAAACTTAGTGTAGCAAATCGCCTATGGTTTTTATAGTGGTACAATGGATGAAATGAAGCCTGAAATCACTCTCGTCCTCCATAATATCCGCAGTATCCACAATGTTGGAAGTATTATGCGCAGCGCAGAAGGGTTTGGCGTAACTAAGATTGTATGCAGCGGCTACACGCCATACCCAACGATTGCGGGTGATACTCGTTTGCCGCATATTCGCGACAAGATCACCGCTGGTATTCATAAGACTGCACTTGGAGCCGAGGAAATGCTTGAGATCAGTCAATTCGAAGTACTTGATGAATGGTTGGCGCAAAATATGCTTCCCGTTGTAGCGCTTGAGCAAACACCTGATTCAGTGGCACCGCGTGAATTTGTCGCGCCTGCAAAATTTGCACTACTTCTCGGAGAAGAGGTGCACGGCATCGAGCCGCAATACCTAAAGCAGTGCATGGCCGCAATTGAGATACCGATGCGAGGCAAAAAAGAGTCATTCAATGTGAGTGTTGCCACGGGTATTGCACTCTATGCAATTCTTTTCGGCAACGACTAGCGCTCAACAAGATCAAGCCAGGGACCATTTGGATGCTGGTGGCCATCAGCCTGAGCGGCAAGACGACGGGTGCGATCCGCTTCCACAAGACCTACCAATACCTCATGGGCCTGGTCTGCAGTCTCTGGATCAAGGAGCAAATCTTGGAGCTTGCGACCTTCTACCGAAGTCAATCTGACAAGCATCCGAACATATTTATCACTTGTGTTATTTAGCCACTCCTGTATGTATCTTTGTGACAGTGTATTTGGCATTTGCGCAACGGTCTCACGGAACGTACGATTACTATGCTGTGCAACGGTCTCTGGCTCATCGCCAACAACCTCTGCGATGAGGTCGGCAAACGCTGCGGTATCAGTATCGGTTACGCTTTCGAGTTTTTTCGCCTTGTAGCCGTTAGCCATGGCCTGTTCGTAGACTGGAGACTCGATTTGACTTGCGAGCATTATGCCGCCAGCGCTATCAATGTGCAAGGATAGAGTTTCGACAATGGACCCATGAACCGGGTGAAGATATTGCAAAGATAGGTCAAGGCTAAACCGATGGGACTTTTCATCGGCGGGATACGGCATAGACTCAGGAGGCATGCCGTCATTACGAGGCTGTACCTCGTGCCATATATCTAGACCAACTCCGATAAACCGAGCGTCGACCTTTTTAAAGTCGACTTCTTCGGCTTCTGCACTTTCTGGCGGCAGCGCCAACTGCTCATCGGCAGGAGCTATTAGTTCAGCAATTCTCAATGTGCTGAGTTTGTCGAGAATCTCTGAAGAGTCCATGACAACTCGGACGTTCGCGTGATTATTCTCCCCTTCAGAGCCTTCAAGAGCAAGAAGCGCTTCGGCAAGCGCACGACAACTCACACTCAAAGGTGACGGAGCTATATCGTGCTGCTCGTAGAGCAGTAGAAGATCTGACTTAGCACCGAGCGAGCGCATCGTCTGCGCGTCTTTCTCGAATTGCTGCTGAGCTGATTCCGGTAATTTCGAGAACTCTGCAATTCTTTGTCCGTTTGCCTGAGCATCCTGAAAGTAGAGTACCTCGCCTGTCATTTGTCGCTGTGGCGGCTGCCAAGAACCTTGTGGTCGCTCCATATATCCCTCCTTATTGTATTAGTAAGTGTATCATACACACTTACTAATACAATAGTCCGATACGAGAGCTGTTCTACTTAACAACGACCGAGGCGTCGCCGAGCAATTGTGTGAGCTGGCCGGTGAGATCTGCCGCTTGTACGTCAACCCTGAATGGTAGGCGAATGGCGTTTGATTTGTTATCACCAAGCATCATAACAATTGTATTCTGGCCTGGATAGAGGCTACAGATCTTCTTAAGTGAAAGAAGCTGCTCATGATCGTTTGGATTTTGAATGCGGACATACATCGTTTTGAGTGTTTCTACAGGTACGTCAACCGATGGAGCAGGACGAGCTGGTGCTGCGGCGGCAGGCTTTGCAGGCGATGCAGCAGACTTTGCTGCGCTGGGAGCCCCAGCGGCAGCCTTAGACGGGTAGCGCTTGCGTGTGACCATTGCCTGGCCAGTCGGTGCGCGCATAGTTGTGCCGTGGCTTTCATATTCACGAAGTTCTTTATCACTTACTACGTTGCATTCGTCGGCAATCATCTTGGCTTCGTCGCCCATGTTACCGTCGCGGTCACGTGCGCTAACGTTACCAGTAATCTTGAGTATGATATCTTGTTTGAGTTCACTACTGAGACGCTCGTAGAGCTTCGGGAAGACTATTACCTCACCCTCACCAGTTTTATCCTCGATACCCACAAAGGCCATCTTTGTGCCAGATTTCGTCACGATAGTGCGGACCGTCGTAACGAGACCACCGATAGTGATTTTTTGACCATCAATCTTTGGTGTGAGTGAGCGAAGTGGGATCGTTTGCTCCTCAAAGTACGCATCATAATTATCGAGCGGATGCGCAGAAATATACAAGCCGAGGAGTTCACGCTCCCACATGAGCTGCTCTTTATCAGTGTATTTAACTGGCGCTTTTTTAAGATCCATCGACGGCATGAGTTGGTCGCCGCCAAGCGCACCAAAGAGGTCGATTTGACCACTCAGGGCTTCTTTTTGTAGCTTGCTTGCGAACGCGAGAATTGACTCGAGGTTGAATAGAAGATCAGAACGACTACCGAGGCTATCGAATGCACCCGCCTTGATGAGTGATTCGTAGGCCTTTTTGTTAACCTTTTGTGTACTAACGCGCTTTGCGAAGTCTTCGATGCTCTTGAAC
>DATIJR010000075.1:0-3125 GCA_035478455.1 Patescibacteria group bacterium
TGCGAGATTATGTCTGAATTACCAGAAAAGCAAGTGAAGCGACTTCGGTCGCTGATCCAGGAGGCCGAAACTAACCTCGCTGCAGCAAAAGAGCTGCTCATGAGTATCATCGGCGACGACGGGCAAGTTGTGACCCCTACAAGTTCACGCGACGAAGTAAGCGGTAAGGTTATCGAAGGTGTCTTTGATGGCCAGGTAATGATTGGCCCAGACGGCAAAAGCTACCCTGTACCAGCGAACTACGCAAGTAAATCAAAATTGGTTGAAGGTGACATCCTTAAACTCACCATCGCTCAAGATGGCGGTTTTGTATATAAACAAATTGGTCCAATCCCACGCAAGCAAATCATCGGTACGCTTACCCAGCACGATGGCGCATATTACGTGGAAGCACAAGGCCGTGAATACCGCATCTTGCTTGCAAGCGTTACGTACTTCCGCATTAATATTGGCGACCAAGTCACCATTATTGTGCCAGAAGACAACACCGAAGCTGTATGGGCTGCGGTAGAAGCAGCACTCTAGCATTCAAGATCAGACTAAAAATACGGCAACGAAAATGAGTTGCCGTATTTTTGTAGAAAAAATCTCGCATCAGAAATTGACAATAACTAGTTTATCTAGTTTAATATAATTGACGATTCACCAACACAGGGAGCTGTACCGTGCGGATATTCCTCATTGGGCTGGCCATGGCCGCCGTCGCGCTCATCATGACGTTTCTGGCGATGGGCCACAACTTCAGCGTAGATGGCGGCGCCATCTACTACGGTGTCGTCCTCGCCCTGGGAGCAGGAAGCGCATTTGTCATTCCCATTGGGTGGGGGAACATGGCATCAAAATGCTGATTCACCCGTCCCGGGGTCGCCACCGACGAGGGCTCAGTCCTCGTCGGTGGCACTCATCCTCACATTTTGGCTATTGAAAAAATCTTTACAGAACTCATCAGGCACCAAGCACCAAGCTACCTAATAAAATCACAACAGACAATCTGTCGCTCTCGAGGTATAATAAAAGGCAATGGGGCAGGCGTTATACCGAAAATATCGTTCGAAATCTTTAGATGAGGTTGTTGGTCAATCTCATATTACTGATATGCTGCGGCGAGCAATCGCAAGCGGCAATGTTGCGCATGCCTATTTACTGACTGGCCCACGCGGTGTTGGCAAGACGTCAATCGCTCGCATTTTAGCGCACGAAATCAACCGACTACCATACAATGACGAATCGACACATCTCGACATTATCGAGATTGACGCCGCCAGCAACAATTCCGTCGAAGACATTCGCAACCTACGAGATAAAGTCGCCGTAGCGCCAACCAGTGCGCCGAAAAAAATCTACATCATCGACGAGGTGCACATGCTGAGTAAATCTGCCTTCAACGCACTACTCAAAACACTCGAGGAACCGCCAGAACACGTAGTATTTATTCTGGCCACAACCGATGTTGAAAAACTACCCGCAACCATCGTAAGCCGCGTACAGCGCTTTAATTTCCGCCTCATCGATGGCGACGATGCCGTTAAGCACTTACGCGCCATTAGTGATGCCGAGAACATTGATATCAACGATGAGGCACTGCAGCTTGTAGCACGTCATGGCCAGGGGAGCTTTCGCGACAGTATCAGCTTGCTTGATCAGTTGCGCAACCTGAGCGACTCAACCATCACGCCAGAACTCATCGAAAATGTCGTCGGCCTCGCCAGTAATGAAATGGTACTCGAATTATTAAATGCGTACGACTCTCAGAATCTTGCAAAGATCACCGAGCTCATTGATAATGCCGAAAGGCGCGGAATTTCTGCAATCACTATCACCGACCAGCTCGTGCATGCCGTTCGCACTGATATCACCGCCCACCCTGAGCGTCTTCCGCTATTGGATAAACTACTTGAAGTAGCCAAAAGCGCCTGGCCATTCGTGAAACTTATTACCGCGCTCACATCGAATACGATTCATACTGCAACCCCAGCGGTAGCGCCGACACCAGTTGTAGTAGCCCAAAAAGCTACATCAACACCATCAGTAGTGCCTAAGCCAGCAGTAAAACCCACTCCAAAGCCTACTACGAAGCCAAAGTCTATTGAGACACCAACACCCAAAGCGCCAGAAAAGCCCGTTGAACCACCAAAGCCACTCGGCCCAGAGCAACCATTTCCATGGGCTGAGTTCGTTACAAATATGAAAGTGTCTTCGCCAGGCGCACATAGCATTTTAGGTAAATGTGACTACTCATTCGACGGTACCACACTCACTATTTTTGCCGGTAAACCGTTCACGAAAAAACAGCTCGATAAATCATTACCGACTATGCAGTCCGTACTCGAAAGTGTCGGCGTTCAAGATGGCATTATTACTGTACTCGAAACCACCAAACCATCAGATAATAGCACGATTGCTGCAGCGCTTGATATTATGGGTGGAGGAGAAGAGGTAGCACTATAATGGCCGAGAAAAAACAAGTAGTCGCAGGGAAAATCCCGCCCCAAAATCTAGATGCTGAGATGAGCTTGCTCGGCGCAGTTTTGATTGACGACGAAGTCATCGCGGATGCGAGTGAAATTGTTAATGTAAAAGACTTTTACGACAAGCGTCACGCTATCGTATACGGTGGTATGGTTCGCCTTTACGAGCGCCACAAACCAATCGACCTACTAACACTGACCGATGAGCTTAAGAAAAAAGACCAGCTTGAAACAGTAGGCGGTTCTGCATATCTTACCGAGCTCACCAACTATGTACCAACTGCCGCACACGCCGCAAGTTATGCTGAAATCATCAACCAAAAGGCCGTACGTCGCCGACTTATCAAAGCCAGTGCCGAAATCAGTGAAATGGGCTTCGACGAAGAAACCAGCACCCAGGAGCTGCTCGAAAAAGCCGAAGCAGAGCTTTTCAGTGTGAGCGATCAATCAGTTAAGCAAGACCTCGTAAGTATCGAAAGCATCCTAACGGAAAGCTTTGACCGCATCGAGGAACTCCACCGAAACAAGGGCCAACTGCGCGGTATTCGCACCGGCTATCGTGATCTCGACAACATGACTGCAGGATTGCAGCGCTCAGACCTCATCATCCTTGCCGCCCGTCCAGCCATGGGTAAGACCACCCTTGTGACAAACCTC
>DATIJR010000076.1:0-2717 GCA_035478455.1 Patescibacteria group bacterium
GCCATAACCATCTTCTATTGTGGGCGCTTTAATGCCTAGAGTCAAGACTGGCAATTGTTAAATAAGAGTGTGAAAAAGATGCAAAAACTCGATAATATTATATACTAATATTATGATAGAGCCGTCTAGAGAATTCTCTGAACAATCAAGAATTCCTGTAGAGATTCCTGACCAGTGCCGACGATGCATCACTCTTGCGCGTATTGCTTTTACTCATGATAGTCTTGAGGAAAAAATCCAGTTAGCACGTAAAGAAGATGAGTCTGGGGCGCTGATGCAGCGCTGGATTGCCCAGACTGCAAAAGTTGGCGAGATGTCGCTTGCCGATGCCGAGGAGTTTGTCGAGAGTCGCGAAGCGAGGCTTAAAGCGGAGTTTGACGAAGAACTTAATAAGATGAACCATGCGCGTAATGCACAGTTGGCGTTTGCGCGACAAGTTATCGGTCATTGTGAGCATGGCCTTGTGCGGATGGTGTCCGTGACAGATGGCGTTGAGATGGGGGCAGAAGTATGCGGTTCAACAGAGCCTGAACGCGTACGCGGGTTTAGTGACGCTGAAATCGTGCGTGTTGTTCGTAACCCCGTAAAGGCTGACGTTACCCCTTAGTTATAGTCGCCGCCGCTAACACCGAGGTATTCCTCGAGTGTTTGCACGCCGCTCCGCTTCATTGCGAGCGCAGTGTCGCTCCCAACATAGCGCCAGTGCCAAGGCTCTGGCGAGTAACCTGTGACTCCTGTAAGGCCGCTCGGATAGCGCTCGATGAATCCGTAATTAGCTGCGTTTTGTTTGAGCCATGTATACTGTGCGGTAGTGCCGAAGCATTCAAGCACGCAGCTGCCGGTATCGAGGTCGGCGGCAAGCCCCGTTTGGTGTTCGCTATAGCCTGGGCGTGCACTGACCGTATCGGCTGACGTCGTACTGCCGTTTACTTGCACCCAGTTGTTATACGTCGCAACTTGGTCGTTATATGAGCGGTAGGCGCTTGTGAGGCCAAATGGAAGGCCTGCAGCTGCAGCTGCCTGCATCATTTGTTGCATATGATCAGCGGTGATGCTGCGCATTAAGTAGCCGTCAAGGGAAGTTAGGTCTGGTGGGGCCCATGAAGGCGGGTTGATGCAGTGCTTTTTATTCACAACGACCGTAACTGATGTTGGGTTGCTCACATCGCAATGCGTCGGATTGTTCGTTGTCGTTGTGGTTGTAACTTTTTTAGGATACGGCGGGATAGCCTTAATGGTTTGTTCGGTGCTATGAGCCTCGGTTTGGCGTATCGAATCAAGCACACTTGCGAACGACTTGTTTGTGACTGTCGCCGCTGTGGCATTGTCTATAGACTTCTTTTGAGCGGCAACTATTTGATTTGCTCGCAGCTGGAGCATGCCAATAATTGCTACATCGAGAACGACAAGTGCCAAAATAATTATCGCGATAAGGCGACGGTGGTGGGTTGTGCGAGTAGTGTGAATAGTTTCGGCGAGCGCTTTTGCGCGCTGTTTTCGCTCGACAGATTTTCGCATGTATCTAGTATACTATATCCCCTTATGCTTCGGTTTAGGGGATGACTTAAATAAAATACGAGGCGTCCTATGGAGCCTCGTATTTTATGTATCTAGACGTGATTAGTCGGTGACTTCAACGCCCATGCTACGTGCTGTGCCGGCAATAACCTTTACAGCGCCATTAAGATCGATCGCGTTAAGCTGACCCATCTTAGCTTGTGCAATTTCCTCGAGCTGAGCGCGAGTAATCTTGCCTACCTTTTCAGAGTGTGGCTTGCCACTACCCTTTTTGATGCCAATAGCTGCACGAATCATGTCGTCAACTGGCTGGCCAAGGCTTTTCCAAGTGAAGGTGCGGTCTTCAAAAACCTGGATGTGCACGATGACATCTTTACCCATGTCTGCTTTAGTAGCGTCGTTGAATGGGTTGATGAAATCCATCATGTTAAGGCCCCACTGACCAAGCGTGCTACCTACTGGAGGACCAGCAGTTGCGCGACCGGCAGGGATACGGAGTTTGAGGTTACCAATTACCTTTTTTGCCATAGTAAATATTATCCTTTATTTCTTACTGCTAAATTTGAAGCATTTCGCAGTGCGTAACGGTAGTTAATTATACGCTAAATCGCACGGAATTGCAAGGTGTCGAGCGTGTCTGCTAAACTTTCTTAACCTGTAGTGCGTCGAGCTCAACAGGAGTGTCGCGGCCGAACATGCTAACCATAACCTTGAGCTTACCTTTAGCGGTGTCGATTTCGCTTACTGCGCCATCGAAGCCCTTGAATGGGCCATCAACGATGCTCACTACTTCGCCTTCAGAGAAGTCGATTTGGTGCTTAGGGTCTTCAACGCCCATGCGACGCTTGATCTTGGTGATCTCGCTATCAGACACAGGAGTAGGCTCGGTGCCGCTACCAACGAAGCCAGTAACGCCAGGAGTGTTACGAACGATGTACCAAGTTTCATCGGTGAGCTTCATCTCAACCAGTACGTATCCCTGGAAGATCTTCGCTTCGATAACCTTGCGCTTGCCGTTCTTGATCTGGATTTGCTTTTCTTTTGGCACCATCGCGTCGAAGATCTTGTCAGCCATGTCGACTGCCTGGATACGCTGACGGATGCTATCTGCTACTTTTTCTTCGTAGCCTGAGTACGTGTGAATTGCGTACCATTGACGAGTTGAGTCGTAGCGGTTTAGTTTTGCCATAGATTAGTTA
>DATIJR010000077.1:0-2623 GCA_035478455.1 Patescibacteria group bacterium
TTATTCAGTTCGAAACCGCAAAACGTATTTCATTAGTGCTCATCGGAGCTATTATTGCTGCAGTCGGCCTGCAGTTTTTCTTATTGCCAAACCACTTACTTGATGGCGGGGTAACAGGGCTTTCTATTATCGCTGCCCACATATTTAATTTGCCGCTTGGTATATTTTTGATTGTACTCAACATTCCATTTATCTTTTTTGGCTATCGTCGTTTTGGTAAACAATTCGCCATATCGTCGGTGATTGGGATTGTAACGCTCGCGATATTAACGCTACAGCACATGCCGCACGGTTTTACCGACGTGCCAATTCTCGCCGCGGTATTCGGCGGTGCAATCGTGGGCATTGGCGTCGGCATCGTCGTACGCTATGGCGGCATCCTTGATGGTGCCGATACAATCGCTGTGTTCATCGATCGAATTACGGTATTTTCTGTCAGCGAAGCCATGATGGTGATTAATGGCATTGTGATTGCACTCGCTGGGTTCGTATTTGGCTGGGAGCATGCGCTCTATTCGCTGATTGCATACTTCGTAGCCCACAAAGCCGTCGACACGACCGTTGAGGGCTTGAATGAGGCCCGCTGCGCATGGATTGTGAGTATGCGTGTACGCGAGATCGGTACCGCCGTAAACTCGCTCCTGAACGAGCCTGTGACATATATTAAAGAAAGTGATGCAGATGGCAGGGAGCCACACGGCGTAATGCTCGCTGTCATTACGCGTTTCGATGAGCAAAAACTCAAATCTGCTATTCGTAAAATCGACCCCCATGCATATATTGTGATCACCAGCGCCCACGAGGTAGTGGACCGCGTATCAGAAGGCTCACTCTACAGCGGGCGTTTGTAGCTGATCCGACTTTGGCTTTGCTGGATTACGAATCCCAGCAAATGACACAAGGCCACCAACAATGAATAATACGATAGAGAAGATAAGCCCGTTACGGAAGCCCGTTAAGCCTAAATTATAGCCAGTCACCGTGCCAATTAATGCTACCGCCACAAGGCCCGCCACGCGCGCCACGACGTTATTAATCGCCGAAGCGATACCAGACTGCTTACTATCGATCGCGCCCAAAATGGCAGCCGTAAGTGGGGCAACAGTCACCGAAAGTCCGATGCCAAATAGTAAGATCCCTGGTAGCATTGTCCAATAATTTGCTGACGCGTCGACAAGCAACATTGTCACAAATCCAGCGGCAACAATCAGCGGCCCAACGGTCATAAATATACGCGGACCATATGTGCCAGATAACTTACCGAAACGTGAAGCCAGTACAAACATCAGGATAGACACAGGTACCATCGTAAGGCCTGCAGCGGTGGCGGTGTAATGCCCGACTTGCTGCACGAAAATCGTTATGAGGAATGACACGAGTGAGAGTCCTGCGTAAATACTCAGCGTTGCAATATTACCTGCGGTAAAGTTGCGCGAGCGAAATAATCCGAGCGGCATCATCGGCTGCGTAGCAACTTTTTCACGCCAGATGAACAATGCGAGCGAGATAACACCGGTTGCCATCGTACCGTAAATAAGCGGGTGAGCCCAGCCAAAATGCGGCTGCTCGATAAGTGCGTAGACAATGCCACCAAGGCTCATTGCGCCAAGGATAGCCCCATACCAGTCAATCTTCACCCGTTTTGATGTATCCTGTTCATCTTTCAATTTTGCAAGCAAGTAGACCGTAGCAGCAATCGGCAGTACGTTTAGCAAAAAGATATAACGCCACGAGCCGAGGTCGATAAGTATACCTCCCACAAACGGCCCAATCAGTATCGCAATGCCCGTCCACGAAGTCCATGCGCCAATTGCTGCATGCTGCTTAGCTTTAGGGACGCGCGACATAATCAGCGCAAGCGAACTCGGCACAAGCAAAGCGCCGGTAATGCCTTGTAGCAACCGCCCAATAATCAGCAGCTCTTTCGTCGTTGCAGCCGCACACAACAGCGACGTCACGCCAAAGCCAATAAGACCAATCATCATCACTTTTTTACGCCCGATAATATCCGACAACGACCCGGCTACCAGCATAAACGCACCGAGTGTAATGAGGTACGCATCGACAACCCATTGCTGTGTTGATAATCCGCCGCCCAAAGTGCGTTCAATCGCCGGCAGTGCCACGTTCACAATCGAACCATCCAAAAAGGCAATAATAGATGCAAGGATGGCAACAGTCAAAACGAGGCGATAGGTAACTTCTTTCATACCTCTAGTATATCCCCGTAGGCTAGATGTAGCTAATCGTTTTCAGAGACAGCCACAGGCGCAAGCTCGTTTTGTGCTTGCTTACGTTGCCGCGCCGCCCAAATCTCAAATACCAGCACTGCATAGGGGATAGCGTTAATCAGCTCCGCCACTGTAAACTTCCATACGCTCCAACCCATACTACGATGCGCAAATAACACCACCAACATATAAGCGAGCACGATCATCCCATGCACTGAGCCACCAATAGAAATTGCCACGTCGGCGAGTGGCCAATCATTTACCTTGAACATAATGCCAATCAAAAGCATCGTCCAGCCAATCGTCTCGAGAATTGCCATCGTTTTAAATAACGACCACGCCTCACTCTCAGCAAAAATCCCATCCATCTGATGGTACCAGCCAGTAATTGT
>DATIJR010000078.1:0-3548 GCA_035478455.1 Patescibacteria group bacterium
AGTACGTCCGAACGATTGCCGCCTATGTGTGGCTGTTCTTCGGTGTCGTATCACTGTGTATGCAGCGGTACGACGACGTCCGTCTGCTCCTTGCCATCGCGGCATGGGCACTGGCAACGAGGTGGCTATTCAACCGCCTCATCAATGCCGTCATGGACGGCAAGCCTCTCCGTGCCGCTTCGAGTGTTTGGCTGGCGTCGCCAGTCCCGCTCTCGATTCTCGTGGTATTCGGCGAGCACCGGGCGTTCGCGTCTTTGTTCGAGCTGGACAAGATGCCCGTCTCGCTCATCATCGGCGACAGTATCGTCCTCCCGGCTGCGGCCGCTATTGCGGCCTGGTCGGTCAAGAAGAGCCAGGGTCTCGCGGATTCTGAGCCTTCCAAGGCCAAGAAGTTCGACGGGACGGATTCGCCCATCACCTGGTGGGTCTGTCTGCTCCTTGGTCTCGCGGCTGGCATCTCGTTCCACGTGTGGGACGCGGGCAACTACGCCGCTGACCACCTGGACGTACTCGTCGGGTCCATCAGCAAGATGTGGCATGACCTCGTCACGTACGTCGCCCTCTTCGGTGGACTGCTCTACGCCTTCTTGACGATCATCTCGAAGACAAGGCGCTATCGTTGGCGGTTCGTGATGGGCTTTGTGCTCTGCATCCTGATGTGGGCGGGTCTCGGTGCCTACGACGGCAGTCGCCACCTGAACGCCCGCAACTTCCACTCCTCGTGTCACCTGCAGTGCGGCGTGAACAACATGGTGGATGGTCTCGGCGGGACGCTGAGTCCACTGGATGGGTTTGTACACAGTACGCTGGACATCGTCCGAAGCGCACTGGAGTACTTCCTCATCATGTGACACCCGGCTAGTCGGAACGGCCGCCCACCTCCCCGCAACCAGCGGTGCGGAGTGGGCGGCTTTTCCCATTTCGGATGGACGCGTTTCAAGGTGTTCATGCCTGCGCGTAGAAAAAGATGTGCAGAGACGCTTGTTTGCTATACTGGCGGTATGTATAAACGTATCCTATTGAAATTATCCGGCGAACAATTACAAGGTAAGTATGACGGTGGGTTTGACGCCGAACGTGCGACATGGATCGCAAATGAAATAAAAAAGGTAAAAGATGCAGAAATCGTCGTTATGATTGGCGGCGGTAACTATGCTCGCGGCGCCCAGCTTGCTGGTAACGGTGTCGAGCGTGTAACGGCAGATAATATTGGTATGCTCGCGACAGTCATGAACGCATTAGCACTGACGGACGTGTTTAATGCAAGTGGTGTATCGAGCCGAACACTTACAAACATTAAGGCGGACCAAGTAGCGGATCAGTTTACGCATCGTCGAGCTATTAATCACCTACAAAAAGGGCGAGTTGTCTTTGTTGCAGGTGGTGTAGGTCGTCCCTACCTTACGACAGATACTGCAGCAGTCAACCTTGCACTCGAGTTGGACTGTGATGTTATCTTTAAAGCGACAAAAGTTGACGGTGTATACGATAGTGATCCCGCATCTAATCCCAATGCTAAGAAATTTGATTCGTTAACACTTCAACAAGCTGTTGAGCAACCCGAAATAAGAATAATGGACAAAGCGGCGATCGCACTTGCCGACGACCACTCTCAATCGATTGTTGTATTTGAACTTTTGGTAGAAAATAACATAGCTAAGGCTGCTGCCGGTGAAGCTGTGGGTACGACAATTCGCTAAGACCCGTTTCTTGCGCCATCTGGTATAATACTGAGTAGTATGAACTACACAGCGTGGGCGGATGCACATTTGACGCATACGCAATTACATCAAAAAGGACATAAAACAAGTATCTGGCATACTCCACGCGCAGATAAGCCGCTGCTTGTGTTAGTGCACGGAATTAATGGTAATCACTTCGGACTCGTCCCTCTTGCGGCTGAACTGTCCGAGGAATATCAAATCGTTATTGTAGAGTTACCTGGTCATGGTAATAGTGACTTTGTCGAATTGCCTAGCGCACACGCGCTCCAAAAATGGTTTAAGAAGACACTTGCGCAGATTGAAGCGAGCTACGACATGGTGGCCACAGTTTGTGCTCATTCTTTTGGTTGTTCGGCTGTATTAGATGAGCAGGTACTAAAAACACGTAAGGTGCTACTTCTGAATCCAGTACCTGTACCGAGCGAATTGTACATACGTTACAGCCGAATGATTATGGACTCAGCTCACTTCTGGGCACATATTTATAACTGGCGTGTATTCATCTTTATGCGTGGGCTTGTGCTTGCAAAAACGCATGCGCGCGAGGCGATGAGGCGAGTGCGTTGGGTTGGATGGCAGGCGCAGCCGACGTATCAGCAGATTGTATACCAAGCTGGACTTGTTGATATTATTTTAGATAAGTCCGCCTATGAACATACTGCTACTGGTGATGTAGCCCTAGTTGTTTGCGGTATGGCAGATACCACTGCTGCGCAACGTGATTTTCTTGATATGAAGACGGTGTTTGATGGTACGAGGACAGTATTTCTAAGCGGAGGCCATCTTTTGCCAATTGAATCACCTACTAGGGTTGCAGAAGTGATACGCGAGGCTATAGTACGCTAAATGACGGTGAAAAAAATCCGCGTTAACATGGTGTCGGAGAGCGACATATCCGTGCAGGGGCATGGTGTTCATACGGCATATGCCGAGATCGCGTCTGCACTTGAAAAACGAGAAGATGTCACGCTCATTAGAGGTGACTTTGGCAATCAAACCGACTGCGATGTTGTTCATCTGCATACGATCGGCACACAGACATGGCGTAAGCTGTTGCAGCCTGGTCCCGCAAAAGTTGTGTCTGCACATGTCGTCCCGGCTTCATTAGTTGGCTCGATTATTCTAGCGAAATACTGGTTATTCCTTGCCGGCTGGTATATGCGTTGGTTTTACAACCGTGCCGATAAGGTGCTTGCCGTATCCGAAGCTGTAGCTAACACGCTTCATAATGATCTCGGAGTTTCTCGAAAGAAAATTGAAATATTCTATAACACGATCGATATGCAGCGGTACGTGACAACAGCAGCCGAAAAGAAGGCGGCACGTAAGCGAATTGGCCTTAAGGAGTCTGATTTTATTGTTTTGGGTAATGGCCAGGTGCAGCCACGCAAACGCTTGGATGTATTTGTTGCCATGGCCAATGCTCAACCGGATATTCAGTTTGTGTGGGTGGGGGGAATTCCATTCAAACATCTTGGTGCGGACTACGCAAATATGCAGCGTCTTATGACGAGTGCTCCGAAAAATCTTAAAATAACAGGCGTCATTCCTCATGAAGAGGTGCGGGATTATTTAGCTGCGGCGGACGTGTTTTGTTTGCCCGCCGAGCAAGAAAACCATCCTATGTGCGTACTTGAAGCGGCGAGCGCTCACCTTCCCATTGTGCTTCGCGATATTCCTGAATATAACGATACATTTAGGGGCGATGCAATCATGTGTTTATCTGTCGATGATTTCATAGCGGTTATCGTAAAACTACGAACCGATAATGTATTTTACAACAAGCAGCAACAGAAAACTAAACGGATAGCCGATCGCTTTGAT
>DATIJR010000079.1:0-3389 GCA_035478455.1 Patescibacteria group bacterium
TAATACTGCTACGGCAATCGGCGCTGTCCACATAGCAAAATCTGGCAGAATCAACTGAGCACCCTCAACCGCCGAAAGCACCGATATTGCCGGCGTGATTACACTGTCACCATAAAACAGCGCCACGCCCGCCACGCCAACAAACGCCCAGTTACGCGCCACGTGCTTACTATGTTTACCAAGCGTCCTGTGTAGCAAGGCAACAAGCGCCATTACACCGCCCTCGCCCTCATTATCCATGCGCATCATAATACCTACATACTTCAGGGCGACAATCAGCGTCACCGCCCATAGAATCATCGAGATAATACCCAGCACCGTACCACGATCAGGCGATAAATTCCCAATAAAGAACGCCGCCGGTACTGCATACAGCGGGCTCGTACCAATATCGCCAAAAACAATGCCAAGAGCGCCAAGCGCGCGCGATGGTTCTTTATGCTGCTTTTCAGCCATTACCCACCCCAAGAAGCTGCTTCATCTACCTCTAATATAGCAGAAACAGCTTATGATTGGCGAGGTTTTATCGCGAGATGAGTTCTTCGATAGCAATACGGCTCTGCTCGGTCGTATCGCGTTCACGCACCGTCACAGTGTTATCTTCGAGTGTCTGGAAGTCGATAACCACACAGTGCGGCGTACCGATTTCGTCCTGTCGACGATAGCGCTTACCAATGTTACCGTTATCATCCCACATCACAGCGCCATGTTTCGCCTTAAGCGCCTGGTATACTTCGCGCGCCTTTTCAACAAACTCTGGCTTGTTCTTTAGTAGTGGGCTCACCGCAAACTTCACTGGTGCAAGATGTTCTGGAAACGCAAGATACGTACGCTTGTCGCCATTTTGCTCATCTTCACGATATGCGCTCGCAAGCACCGCCATAAGCGCGCGCTCAACACCAAAACTTGGCTCAATCACATGAGGCACAAAGCGGTTGTTGGTACCCTTTACGGTGTATTCCATACTCTTACCACTCACGCGCTGAATGTTGCCAAGGTCAAAATCAGTACGGTACGCAAGGCCCATCAATTCTTCACGGCCAATTGGGAAGTCAAATTCAAAGTCGATAGTGCGTTTGCTATAGTGCGCGCGATCGTCTTCAGGAACTTCTAGTTCGTGAACGCTTTCTGCTGGCAAGCCAAGGGCTGCAAACCACTCCTTACATTGCACAACCCATTGCTCAAAAGCCTCTTGCCAATGCTCAGGGTCAACAAAGTATTCAATCTCCATTTGCTCGAATTCACGACTACGGAAGATAAAGTCACGTGGGCTAATCTCGTTACGAAATGCCTTGCCCTGCTGTGCGATACCGAATGGTAAATCTGGGTAAAAGCTATCGACAACGTTCTTGTAGTTAGTAAAAATACCCTGCGCTGTCTCTGGGCGAAGATAGCTAATCGAGCTCTCATCGGCAACAGGGCCAACACTCGTCTTAAACATCATATTAAACTGCTTTGGCTCACCAAATGTGCCGCTCATGCCACAAGTTGGGCATTTGTTTGGATCATCAAGCTTGTCGGCGCGGTGGCGTGCGTGACAATTGCTACATTCAACCAAAGGGTCTGTAAACGTATCGACATGACCACTCGCCTGCCAAACCTTCTGGTTCATCAAGATTGCCGCATCAACGCCATACATATCGTCTCTGGCCTCAACAAACATCTTCCACCAAAGCTGCATAATATTGCGTTTCAGCGCCACACCAAGAGGTCCGTAATCCCATGTCCCGCTCAAACCACCATACACATCGCTTCCCTGATAAATAAATCCTCGGCGCTTTGCAAGGCTAACGATATCGTCCAATTTGACGTCTGACATAGAATTCTCTAACTTCCTACGTGTTGGTAACACGCTTTAGGATTAACTTATGGTAATTATACCATAAAATGCAAAGGCCTGATGACGTTGGTTGTGGATACTGACTATCTACGCTGCCCTATGGGAGATTCCTGGGGTCTACCCCAAGATTCTCCCATAGGGCACGGTATTCACAACCAATGTCGAAGGGGCTTTACCGCGTGCTATTACACCGCTGCATGCTGTCGCGCAATCAGCCAGCAATCCGACAATACCTCATCCACTCCACCTATCTGCGCAATCGTGGTAATTGGCTTTGCAGCAATCAAACGTAATAGCTTAATATGCCCCGCATTTATATCGCCCTGCTCAGCCGGCCTAAGCCCTTTCTCATTCACATCATACATATACGTCCGCTCGGCATCCAGCTGCGCACCCGTCACGTCACGTTCCAAATTAAGCCCATATCCTGTCAGTTCCGCATAGTGCAAATAAAACCACACCTGTGTCAGCTGCAACGGAATCGCCAATATATCAAGCCCTGCATACACTTCAGCAAGCACATCGTACCATTCAGGCTCGTCAATACTTTCGCTCGCCTTTGCCACCAAATTAATCACTTCGTACGCAAATTGCAGCCTGTCATAATCTTCCAAAATATGGCGATGAAACACCTGCATACGTGCACTCGTTAGAATACCTAGATCACCCCTACCAGTCGTAATCACAATGTCACTAATCGCGAACAGCTCAATAGCCCCCGCTAGCTTACTCTTCTCTTTACGTACACCGCGCGCGATTACATTTCGCTGCCCCAGCGGTGTAAGCAACCGCAGTATACGATCCGCTTCGCCGTAATTTGTACGCCGTAGCACAATTGCTGTCGTTCGCTCCGAACTCATAATGCCTTCCTTACTGCAGCCGCAACATCATTAGGATGCATTGTAGCTTTATCAAGAATCGACACTACCCCATATGAGCTAATTGACTCTTTTGGAATGTCACTAGCATTATTCGTACAAAGCACCACAGGTACCTTTGCCGTATCGCCATACGATTGCAACTCATGCAGTAGCACCAGCGCATTCGGCCCAGGCATAAAAAAGTCGAGGATAATTGCATCAGGCACTTCTTTGTTGATTTCCGCCATTCCCTCAATCGTATTATTCGCGGTTACTACAGCAAATTTTTCGCGCTCTAATGTCTTTTTCACCAGGGACAAAAACCACTGGTCATCCTCAATAATAAGCACTCGCTTCGTCGCCATTACAATAACCTCAGCTGGCTTGAGGTGCCAATATCTACATAGAATGTTGCGCCATCGCGATGACTGGTTGCACCAATCGTCGCATGCATAGCATCAGCAAATTGACGAGCAATATAAACACCGAGCCCGCTACTTTCTGGTCGACTATGCACATTAGCAGACTTTTGCCCAACATTTTTACGCATTGTCGATGGTAACGCTGGGCCATAATCACGCACACCAAGCCGTATACACGATCCACCATCACGCAACGATGCCGTAATCGTTACGGGCCCTTCGCCACTGTAATGGAGCGCATTATCAGCAAAATTAAGCAAAATCCTT
>DATIJR010000080.1:0-9503 GCA_035478455.1 Patescibacteria group bacterium
AAGTAATCGGAGCGTGTTACTGACCGCTCCAGGCGTCTTACCGCCAACCCGCTCACCGATCTGGTCGAGTGTTAGATTAAACTGGTCACGTAGCTTCAAGTACGCGGTTGCTGTTTCAAGCGGATTAAGATCACGACGCTGTAGGTTTTCAATCAGTGAAATCTCAAGCTTATGCTGATTAGAAAGTGTACGTACTAACACTGGCATCTTCTCTAGCCCAACTTTAGTGGCAGCGCGGAATCGTCGCTCACCGGCAACAATAATGTATTTGCCTTCATGCGGCGCAACAACAATTGGCTGCAGCACTCCATGTTCACGAATAGAAGCACCAAGCTCTTCAAGCGACACCTCGTCAAATGAACGACGTGGCTGATCTGGGTCTGCGACAATCTCGCTCAACTTGATATGTCGAAGATCACTCACACGCTCATCCTGCTCGGCGGTTGGATCAAATGATTCATCAAATAGCTCAGTTGGAATGAGCGACTCAAATCCCCTTCCAAGCCCTTTCTTTTTAGCTGGCACGTTCCATCACCTCCTTAGCAGCTGCTTTATACGCTCTTGCACCCTTGCTAAAGCGATCATACGCCCCAATTGGGACGCCATGACTTGGCGCCTCGGCAAGACGTACGTTACGCGGGATCGTCGTCTTAAACACTTTAGCCGGGAAATGCTTGGCAATTTCTGAAAGTACCTGATTCGATAGCGACGTGCGACTGTCTACCATGGTCGGCAGCACGCCAATCAAATCGAGGGTCGGGTTAAGGTTCTTACGCACAAGCTTCATTGTCTCAAGCAATTGGCCGAGACCTTCAAGCGCATAGAATTCTGCTTGCACAGGCAGTAACACGTATTTAGCTGCGATAAGCGCATTCACCGTCAATAAACTCAAAGAAGGCGGACAATCAATAATAATGTACTCGTAATCGGTATTCAGCGATTCAATCGCATATTTTAGTCGACTAAACCGATGCTCAGCTTGCGCAATCTCCACCTCAGTATTTGCGAGTGTCGGCATTGCCGGTGCAATAGAAAGATTTTTAAATTCTGTTGGAATAATCACTTCAGCAAGCTTCTTCTGGCTCGTCACGACATCAGCCATCGTCGCATCAAGTTCGCTTTTATCAATACCAAGGCCACTCGTAGCATTACCCTGTGGATCAAAATCAACTAAGAGCGTCTTTTTGCCCGCTTTGGCCAAATAAAACGCAATGTTGATCGAGCTTGTAGTCTTACCGACGCCGCCCTTTTGATTTGTTACGGCAATGATTATACTCACCTTTTGTGTCTTCCCTCGCTTGTTCTATACGCCATTATAGCACGACCGCAATAAAAATCCCTCTCTAGATTTCTGAGAGGGATTTTTGAAATTATTTGATAGATACGATTTCTATCTTGGTGTATTTCTGGCGGTGACCAGTCTGCGTATTCACGCGCTTCTTGCTTTTGTAGCGGATAACGCGGATCTTTTCACCGGCTACCTTCTCGTCTACAATTTTAGCTTTCACCTTTACACCCTTTACGAATGGCGCACCGACAGTTGTCTTGTCGCCATCGATTACAAGGAGTGCGTCGAGATCGAGCTCTTTTGTGCCTTCAGGGAGGAGGTCCACCATGAGGGTCTCTTTTTCGGCGACAATGTGTTGCTTGCCACCTACTTTCACGACTGCTTTCATATATTTCCTTATGATTTAATTGCGTTCAAGTACGTATTGTAACAGATGTGAGCGGTTTTTACAACCCGCCAAGAACAACATTATTAGCATGCAGCCAACCCTCTACGCTACCGCCGTCCAAGTACCGCCCTTTCGCTTCGCCAACAACAATTGCACCACCCTCAGTAACATAGGCGTTAATCGCATCAGTGATTTCGTACTCACCGCGCTTTGGATTAGCAGGTAGAGTCTTCGCGAGCTCAAAAATACGTTTCGGAAATAGGTAAATGCCCGTATTATTCAAATTGCTTGGTGCTTCTTCACGAGTAGGCTTTTCGACAATTTGCACAAAATGGTCATCTGCATCCTTTTCAATGATGCCATACTTCGAAACATCCTCGTCCGGCACAGGCACACCATAAAGTCCAGCGGAGACACTTGCCTCATTCGCAAGTTCGACCAATTCGGCTGCATTCGAGCCTTCATCAGTGCGATACATAAACTGATCACCCATCACAACAAGCGCCGACTCGTCTTCATCAATAAACTCATCCACGAGACCCACAGGAATACTTGTACCATACCCACCAGTGCTCGGCTGTGTAATAAAGTGAATCGACACCCCTTTGAGCGGTGCCACAAGTGGCAATTTATCTGCCTTGCCGTGCTGCTTTAAGTAGTCATTGAGCAAAATATTACTGCGGTAATAGCTTTGTAACTGCGAGCTTTGCTCACCAACAACAAAATAGATGTCCGTAATACCAGCGCGCAAAACATCTTGCACGACATAATCAATAACTGGTCGCGTACCAATTGGCAGCATGCATTTTTCAATAGCTTTCGTAATAGGGAGCATACGCGTTCCCCACCCCGCTACAGGGATGATGGCTTTCGTAACATTCATACCCCTAGTATACGATATCTAAGATTCGTCGTCTTCGGTAAATGTAAACCAAGTAGGGTCATTATGGAGGTCATCCTCCACGCCAGACCAGAACTTGCTGAGAGCGGTAGTATCCGGAGTAGGATCGAGCTCCCATGTTTCTTCATGGTCCGCTTTAATAGCCTGAATAAGCTCATCATTGTCTTCATCGAGCACGGGGCTTAATGCAACATGCTGGCTAGGTTGTGCTTGAAAGAACGAAAAACGATTTGGTGATAAATGTAACATATTTTGTTTGTGTTAATTGTTAACTATAAACTATTTAAGCACAAACGCTATAAAATGTCAATCACCTAGATCTGACCACCGCTCCCGTAAGCAAAGATAATAATCAATGCAACAGAGGTAAATCCAATTGCTTTATAGATACCATGATGGCGATACCAGCTACGACGTAAATCTACTGGCAGCTTCTTGCGGTATGCATGCGCCGCAAGTGCTACACTCGCTGCAACAAGCAGCACTACAATACTACTCACGGCCGCCGGCGTCATAGCTTGCAGTCCCATGCCAAGACGTGCCATGAGACTCATTGGCTCGTTAATACCCGAGGCATTCCGTGACACTGTCGCACCCTGTACAGCTGCAGTTTCCGGTGAACCATAGAGTGCCACGACAAGTGTTGTTGGATGTCCGTCAAGCATACTATCCATCACAGCAAACCCGATATCCTGATAACTTGCGTTAAGAATATTCGCCCTGTGCGACGGTGACGCCATCCATGCCGCAACAGTGCTACTATCCGTTGTGAAGTCTTTCGCAAGGTTCTCCCCTGCACTGTCATAGCTATATCCCGCAACACTAAACCAGTGCCATGGCGTCGTACCATTAGGTGCAGTATGTGCCCAATATTGCTTATCGAACATATCTTTCACTTTAAGCTCAGCAGCCTTATTGAGCGCAGCATTGATAGTGAGTGGCTTCTCATTCTGATCGGCACGAGCCTGATTAGTAGCTGCCAAAAGACCAGAGGGAGTAATCTGCGCCTCCACTCCGAGAACATTACCATGCGCCACACTGTTATAGGCGCCCTGTAGAGCAATAATCGCCACCAAGATGGCGACGATACCGTAACGTCTTATGACGTGCGGACGATACTGATTGGCTCGATGCGGCACCAGCGCTAACCTGACGCGTTTATGCACCCGCGTTTTGATGGTTGTGATGCGATGCTTGATAGTTTTGGTTTGAGCCATAAAGGTTATACTTATATTCCGCTTACAGTATATAGTCTTTCTACTAAAAAAGCGAGCACCCCGTTAAAGGCGCTCGCTTTAGTTGTCTCTACTCTGCATTCTTACGACGTCGCACTACAATCAGCCGCCACAGGCCAAAGACCGCAGCAAGTACCACCAGCCACCAGTACCAGACCAAACCGACAAATGAAGGTGCCGAACCCTGATCGCGCGTCGTACTTGCGCCCTTCACAGCTTCATCATCGTTCTTATTATCACTACTACTTGATGCTTCACCGCCGCCTGGTGTCGTTGTCTGATCGCCAAGTACGGATTGATCACCCGTTACTGGTTTAACAGACCCTCCCGCCGTAAGCGGTGTCGTTGCGGAAAATCGTACCGGAAGTGCTGCCGCAATAATCCCGGCAAACTTTTCTACAGTGCTATTACCGCTCGCACTAGTGTAAGTTTCACTATCTGTTGAGCCATTCCCCACAGCATCAGTGCTTGCAGCAGAAACCGTATGTTTGCCGTCAACGAGCACGCCAGTCTTCACCGACCATACACCTCCACTTGGAGTAGCACTGAGGGGCGCCTGGTTATCAATCGTTACTATTACGTCCGATGGGTCATCTGTTGTACCCGTAATCGTATAGGTACCGTCACTACTACGGGTAAAGTTTGTAATCATTATGCTTGGCGCAGTTCGGTCAATAGTGAATGGAACGAAAATCTGCGGTGAATGACCAGTACTATTACCCGCTAGGTCATCCGCCCAAACACGCACCCAATACTGACCATCAACGAGGTGGCTAATATCAAATGTCCCTAAGATACCGTCATCAACATTAGATACACTCACGCTCCCCATCCATGGTGATACAAGCGTCGATTTATCGGACTGATAAATGCGCAAATTATAATCTTTAAGATTTGTATCGCTAACCGTGCCGCCTACCACAAGCTGCCCACTACTCGTTGGCGTATGATCTACATGCACGTTTGCAATTGTCGGCGCTGTTGTATCAATAGTAAACGAGAGCGTCGTTGCGTTACCTGCTTTATCGGTAGCAGTAACCACATGATGGCCTTCGCCACTAACTGTGTACAAGAAGGTCTTGTTCGATCCACCGGTTGTTACAACAGCCACTCCATCAACCGTAAGACCATGTGCCGCATCAAACCCGTCATAGCCCTCGTACTTAGGATCAAAAATAGATAGGCTCACAGAACCCGTAACGTAAGCACCGTCGTTCACGCCGTCAATTGTTGGTGCATTACGATCAATTCTCTTCACCTCAAACTGCTGCGCCACTGATGCATTACCAGCTACGTCAGTAACAACAACCTGATAGTTGCCATTATGGCTGTACGTACGTATGAAATGCGTATTATCAACACGCGTCCAGTCGGTAGGCGTCTGCGCAGGTTCATTTGTCGTCAATGTAACCACTACGTCACCGTTCGTGAGCGCTACACCATTATTATTCGAGAAGGTAAACGCAGCCGTTGGCGCCGTACGGTCGTAGGTAATAGTAAACGGAGTACAGACAGAAGGGTTCCCGGCGATGCTAACAGCCGCAATACAAAAGTGATGCACACCTTCGCCCTGATTAAACTCACCACTTACGCTCATGCCGCCGGTGGTTGTCGTGTATTCACTACCAGTCTTATAAGGGTTACTGGTGATGTCATTCCAGTATTTATAGATATAGTGGTTTACCTTACTTGGTGTTGCATCTTGCCAAGAGGCCGTACCCGCATACGCATTGGTTATACCACTGTCAGCTATAGTCTGACCGTCAGAGGTTTTCCATGATAAATCTAACGGCGCCTCAGGAACAGAAGAGTCTATGACGATCTTCCACAGTTCGCTCCAGGCTCCAGGCGTGTTATCTGCATTTATAGCTCTCACCCGCCAGTAAAACACCGTACCCTCGGCGACATTTGTCGCAGTCTTTGAGGTAACGCTGTATGTAGCATCAAAACGCGGCGTTGTATTCGTGTTAGCGCTATTAAAGCTTTGGTACTCATATTTAACAGCACCAGTAACAGCACTCCACTGATTAGTAACGCTAGCGCCACCTACAGCCGCACCGTTAGCCGGCGATAGAAGCGTTGGAGCCCCTAAAGAAATCGAGTCAACGGCAAAAGCCAACTGATGAGTACCTAGTAGCACAAATCCCTGAACCGCCACCGCCATAACGATGAACGAGGCCGCAACCATCTTGCCAAAACTTCGGGTTTCACCCCTACGAAGTTGTAAAGCCATATATTAATTCCCTCTCACTGCCACACTCCACTGCGACATTATGATTTTCCTTCATTATACAGCCACGCTTATGCGACGTCTAGCACTACTTAAGGGTATATACCTTAAGTTAACAATTGCCCAGTTCTTACGAACCGGGCAATTGTTAAAATGAGGGCGTGCAATCCGTTACTTTTTAGAAAGACTCACGGTGAGCTTTGCACCTTCCACTGTAACCTCTTCGGTGTAGTCGCCAGATTTTGCAGTACTTTCGGCAAGCGTTTCAGCATGAATTGCCTCTTGATATTCACCGATAGCTTTTGCAAGCTCGGTGTCGTCCGTCTCAAGGAATAGCTTAATGTGATCATCAACATTAAGCCTGGCCTTCTTACGAGCAGCCTGTACATAACGAATCACTTCGCGCATCAAACCTTCACGCTTGAGCTCAGGAGTAAGCGTCATATCTAAATCAATCCTCCTGAGAGTACCACCCCAGTCTCCTGCCTGAACTGCCAACACTACACCGTCTGCTACTACTTCTTTTACATTAATCTCTTCTTTCAAGATTGACTCGAAATCTACAAATTTACCGAGCTCGGTGACTCTTGCCGTCGCTAAAGGTTGGCGTACTTTAATACCAGCTTTAGCACGAAGACTTAGGCCCTCGTTTACGTACGCACGAACTTGCTGCATTTCATCAAGCACCAACTGGTCAACACCGAACTCTGTAGGCCAATCAAGCAAGTGTACCGATTCACTATCGCCACCAAGCTTCTGATAAAGTTCTTCCGCAAGGAATGGCGTAAACGGAGCTAAGATAAGCGAAAGCTTCAAGAGTACGTAATGGAGCGTACGGTAAGCATCGTTCTTGTCTCCATCGTCTTCGCTCTTCCAGAAGCGGCGGCGACTACGGCGCACATACCAGTTACTTGCATCTTCAATGAATGGCAAAATTTCAGCCATTGCATCAGGAAGATTGTACGCATCCATATTATGGGTAACATGCTCATTCAACTGGTGCACACGCGAGATCACCCATTTATCAAGCGGGTTGGTAACATCCGATGGCGAGAGTGTTTGCGCCTGCTTCGGGTCGAACTCCCAGCCATCAACTTCAGCGTACATCGTAAAGAAGTCGTACATATTCCAAACCATGCTAAGCTTACGCGCCACATCACCCACGTCCTTGTCTTGAAGCGCGAAGTCTTCACCGTTAAGCACGGGACTACCCATAAGTAAAAATCGAAGTGAATCGGCACTAAACTTGTCCATCAGTTCATTCGGATCAGTAAAGTTACCGTACGACTTGCTCATCTTACGGCCATCATTACCAGCAAGCGTGCCCGTGGTAATCACGTTCTTAAAACTACTCGTACCAAACAACGCCACACTCATCGCGTGCATGTAATAGAACCACGCACGAACCTGGCCAACATATTCAACAATGAAATCACCCGGGAAATTAGCTTCGAATTTCTCCTTGTTCTCAAATGGGTAGTGGAACTGCGCAAACGGCATCGAACCAGCCTCAAACCAGCTATCCATCACCTTATCAATGCGAGTATACTCTTCGCCGTCAATCGTGAATTTCACTTCATCGATCCATGGGCGGTGGTAATCCTCAAGCTCTACCCCGCTCAGTTCTTTAAGCTCAGCGTAACTGCCAACAACCTTAATCTTACCGTTCTTAGTCTTCCACACAGGTAAAGGCGTCGCCCAGAAACGGTCACGGCTCAAATTCCAATCCGGCGCCTGCTCGATGTTTTTAGCAAAGCGACCATTCTTAAGGTGTGCTGGAAACCAGTTCACATTACCGTTCTGCTCAAGCATCTGCGTTTTCTGGTCGGCAATATTAGCAAACCAGCTTGGGTGCGCGCGGTACATAAGGCGCGTACCGCAGCGGTGACAGTGCGGGTAGCTGTGGCGGATGTAGTCGATCTTCCACACAACACCACGCTCCTTGAGTTCCTTAGCAATCGCCTTGTTTTCTTCCCAGACGTTCTTACCAAGCCAATCACCTTCAGTGTAAAGGCCATTTTCATCAAGTACGTGCACGACGGGGATTTTCTTCTCACGTGCAAGCTCAAAGTCCTCTTCACCATACGCTGGCGCAAGATGCACAATACCCGTACCATCCTCATCGCTCACATATTCCGCAGCCCATACTTTATGTGCATTCTTACCGCGGTTCACACCGAGAAGTGGTTCATAACTAAGCCCAACGAGCTCTTCGCCCTTAAGCTCACGTAGCACTTTGTATTCAAGTGGTTGATGCTTTTCATCAACAAACACCTTTGCAACGAGTTCTTTAGCAACAACGAGCTTCTCACCTGCAACTTCAACTTCAGCGTAAGCAAAGTCCTTATTTACGGCCACTGCAGTATTTGCAGGCAACGTCCATGGTGTGGTCGTCCACGCAAGAAGTGTCATGCCATTTTCAAGTTTGAACTTCACGAACACACTCGGGTCAGTTACGTCTTGGTATGCACCGGCATCCATCGTAACCTCAGCCTTTGAAAGTGGTGTACTGTCGAGAGTACAGTACATAAGTACCTTTTCGCCCTCATAGATCTTGCCCTTCTCGTAAAGCTCTTTAAACGCCCACCAGATAGACTCCATGTAGTTCTTATCCATGGTTTTGTAAGCACCGTTAAAGTCCACCCAGCGACCAATACGATCAATCACATCCTCCCAGTCGGCAGCCGTTTGCGTCATATATGAACGCGTTGCAACGATGTATTTTTCAAGACCATAATCGAGCACGTCTTGATGGCTACTAAGTCCAAGCTTCTTCTCGCTAAAGCGCTCGGCAGGCAAACCATGACAGTCCCAACCCCACACGCGCTCCACGCGCTTGCCCTTCATCGTCCAATAGCGTGGCACGGCATCTTTTACGATACTGCTGAGGAGTGTGCCGTGGTGTGGCACACCAGAGATAAACGGAGGGCCATCATAAAACACATAGGCATCCCCCGCTGGGCGATTTTCAACTGATTTTTCAAACGTATTCTCTAGCTTCCAGCGCTTCACCCAGTCCTTTTCATATTCGAGTGCGCGACGTCGTGTACCATGTTGAAACTTCATTGCTTATCTCCTTTTCTTATCATCATTACTTCTGGAATCGTGTTATCAAACAGTGTTTCTGATCCTGGTATTTCCTCAAATCCCCACTTTCGGTAAAAAGCCTTCGCTCGTTCGTTATACGCAACAACGCCGAGCTCAATTGGCTTTTCGGGATCACACCAGTCAATAATCTTCTGCATGAGCGCACCGCCAATACCCTTTCCATGCCAATGCTTGTCTGTATAGAGCGAACCAACGTGTTGACGGCCTTCACTATCAACATGCGGCGTAGCCATACCAATCACGTTACCACTCCGATCGAGCGCCACCCAGCCCGCGCTTTGAGGATTGCTAAGTCGCTCCAAGCGCCGTGCGCGCTTTTCATCTGACATCTGGCCAGCATTACGCGCTTCTAT
>DATIJR010000081.1:0-2358 GCA_035478455.1 Patescibacteria group bacterium
CCTAGGGGTTTTACTTTTGGTGCGTTTCCCGGTCTATGTGCAACCCTTCTCGTTCATTATTTTACTCCTGTAAACTTTTCCACAAATCTCACAAATCTCACAAATCAATAATTGACACTCAAAAACCAGCTGGTAGAATACAGACTGGCGTATAACACGGTGCGTCGTCTGAACATGAGAGGCAATCGCATGCAAGACTCACGACGCCGAGCCGGGAGCGTTCTCGTCTCGCTCGTCACCACCGCAACTCTGCTGTTGATGGGCGTCAGCTCGTCCAGCGCAGTCTCGCCTACCCCCACTTCGGGGGAGCGAGTGTCCGCATCTAATGCGGCACATCGCAACTTCCGCTGCGGTTCCGGCATGACCCCGACGCTCGCTGAGATTCAGCGGTACGGTGGTCGTGCGCGGGTAACTCTCGCAGAACTGCAGCGGTACGGCGCCCTCAGGGCGTAGTGCGGGACGTGGGCGCCAAAAGCGCCCTCTCGCCTAGCTGTCTGTTCCTCCATACCGCGAGGGGCAGGCAGCTAATTTCCATGAATACTGGTATACTGTAAACACTATGGCTGTAAATGCAAAAAAGACCCGGGGGACAGCGAAAAAGAAATCAACAACCAAGCAGGCGCCAAAGTTAACAGCGCTTTGGTACCAACATGTTGGCAATTGGTTTGTATCGATATGGAAATGGGCTGTGCGCAAGAACCAAGCACTGCTTGCACGGCGTCCGCACCGTAGTTTTCAGCTGACACGCCGTCGCGATTCTGATCGAAGCCTCAAAATAGAAGGATACGTAGCGTTTACGCTGTATGTAAATCGCATATTTCGCCAGCATTGGCAGATGTTTGGCTTGCTCATTCTTATTTATGCACTTATTATGGCGATGCTCGGTGCTATCACTACGCAAGATACGTATGATTCAATTGATGCACTTTTGCGCGGCGCGGCCGGTGACTTCTTTGGTAAGGGCGTTGGCCAGATTGGCCAAGCTGGACTTGTCGCGTTATCCGCCTTCGCTTCAAGCGCAGGTAATCTGCAGCCGGATGAGCATGTATATCTAATCTTGAGCCTTATCTTGGCCTGGCTCTCGACAGTTTGGCTACTTCGTGAGATTATGCTTGGTCGAAAACCAAAACTACGCGATGGGCTATACAACTCGGGCGCTCCACTGCTCTCTACTCTTGGCGTGGTAATTGTGCTTGTTGTCCAGTTGCTGCCAATCGGCCTTATTGTTTTAGCCTACGCTGCTTTGTCGTCTGTCGGAATTCTTGAAGATGGGTTTGGAAGTATGCTCTTTTGGCTCATTGCAGCAACAATTATTGCTCTCGTGTTGTATTGGATTACGAGTACAATCATTGCACTTATTGTTGTTACGTTGCCAGGTATATATCCGCTGCGCGCAGTAAAGCTATCTGGTGATCTTGTTGTAGGGCGACGATTGCGCGTGATGTATCGACTACTTTGGGGGATTGCGGCAGTTGTATTTACATGGGTTGGCGTGCTCATTGCTACTATTTTGCTTGATAACTGGTTGAAGATGTTGCTACCGGGCACAGCGTGGGTACCGGTCGTACCGTACGTTGGCGCCCTTACGACTGCGTATGCTGTGGTGTGGTATGCCACGTACACGTATCTCTTTTATAGGAAGATAGTAGACGACAATGCCAAGCCGGCTTAGCTTGCAGGAGGCGCGCGAGCGCGTTGAAAAATTAAGGATTGCGATTAACGACTATCGCTATCATTATCATGTACTCGATGAATCAACCATGAGCGAAGCCGCGGCCGATAGCTTGAAGCATGAGCTTTCGCAGCTTGAAATGGAATATCCCGAACTCGTGACTCCTGATAGCCCAACGCAACGTGTGGCAGGTAAGGCACTCGATAAATTTACAAAAGTCACGCATCGTACGCGAATGATTAGCTTGGCGGATGTATTCAACGATGAAGAGATCGCAGCCTGGACTGAGCGCATGCAAAAAGCGTTACCAGGCGTATCGAATGAGTATCTCTGTGACATAAAAATGGATGGCTTGGCGTGCTCGCTTGTGTACCAGGATGGCGTGCTGCAACAGGCGGTAACGCGCGGTGATGGTTTAGTAGGTGAGGATGTTACGATGAATGTACGCACCATCAAAAACGTTCCGCTGAGGCTACGGGGTAATCAAAAATTCGCAGCATTCCTGCGTGGGCGCACTGAAATTCGCGGCGAAATCGTAATGTACAAACAAGATTTCGCAAGACTTAACGAGCAGCGCGAAAAGGCGGGTGAGCCACTATTTAAGAACCCGCGCAACCTTGCAGCAGGGACAATTCGCCAACTCGATCCACAATTAGTTGCGGCGCGCCCACTGCACTTCGTAGGGT
>DATIJR010000082.1:0-6251 GCA_035478455.1 Patescibacteria group bacterium
GGCAAAACTGTCTTGCGCGAAACCGCGAGCCAAAACAGTAAATATGCATCAATACGCACGGTGGCTGCTGAGTTCGAAGACCTTATCAAAAATGCCAAGTTCAAAGTCATCGTGCTGAGCTACAACAATGAAGGGCTAATGTCTGAGGACACAATACGCGAAATTATGAGCAAATACGGTACCTACTATTTGCGCAGGCGAGAACGTCGCAGGTTCAGGGCGGATCGCAGCCATAAAGCAGTAACAACCAACGAACATCTTCATGTATTAGTGAAGCATAGGTAACAACACACACCTGCTGGGTGTAAAATGGTAATGTAATAACGTGGAGGGAAGTATGGAGTCATTTGTCGTACCAACAGTAGTAATGAGTATCGTGCTACTCCTTGCGCGCGTGATACTTTCGGTAACATTCTTTAACGAATGCTACGTAAAGTTCAAAGATCTGAGGGGCTTCTCGAAGCGTGATGGTGTACCAGTGCAAGTTGCTGTATTTGTCGCTACTGCAGAATTATGTGCAGCGCTCGGCATGCTCAGTGGCGTACTCGCGCAGTGGGCGGGTATCGGCTTGGTATTACTAATGTTATCGACAATTAGCCTCCATTTGTTCAAGTGGCACAGTCCATACTGGGCGGCAAAACGAGGCTGGGAATACGACCTTATCATGCTGACACTTGCATCAGTCATCGCAGTCTTCGGCCCTGGTGAATTTGCGCTCATGCCATGGTAGTTTGAAGCGCCATTACGCATATGCTATGATGAAACAAGATATATAAGCGAGGGAGAATGATACATGGACTCAGGTCCTTTTAGTGCACCACAGCCGTCTGGAAGGCCTGCCGCAAGGCCTGAACAATCATATCGACCAAAGGAGCCACAGGCCCAGCCGGTAATGCAAGCTCAGCCACATGTCGCTCACCATCCATCTGGGCGCCGTGATACGTCGGACAAAAAGTCTCCTAAAAAATGGCTTATTGCACTCGTTATTGCAGTAGTCGTGCTAATTCTCGGTGGCATTGGCTGCTGGATGTGGATGGGAAAGTCTCATAATGTCGACACAGGCATCAATAGTAGCGAATATCAGGCGGTATTCACTACTAACGGTCAAGTATACCTCGGGAAGCTTTCGCCCTACAACAGCACGTACCTACGCCTTACCAATGCATTTATCGTTGTATCGCCTACAACAGGTCAAAGTAGCTCAGATACAAAAAAGTCTGACAGTACCGATGCTCTCAACCAGACTGATACACAACTCGTGAAGATTACCAGTGGTATCCTTGAGCCGCAAGATGAAATGTTCGTAGCACGCAGCCAAGTACTGTTCTACGAGAATCTCAAACCAGACGGTAAAGCCGCAAAGCTGATTCAGCAAAACAACAGTTAGAGCTAAAAGGAGGGAAACGCCCTCCTTTTTCTTTAGTTCAGAGAATTAACGTAATCAGTCCACGAACCGTTATCAATCTGGCTCTTCGACTTGATGAGGATAAGTAGACTATGCTTTGTAAGAATCGTTGATTGCGGGCCCTTTGCTGAGGTGCCAACGTACACGACTGTATCACCAGCCTTGAGTTTAACGGTAGCATTGTATTGTTTTGCAAGATCCGCAATAGCGCTCGGAATATCACGCTTAAAGGTGTCGGGGACCGGCTGCTCGCTCACGCTAACGGGTACGCTATCGATAGTGTCGCTGTAGGCAAACACTGGGTCTTCACCTGGTGGAGTTACTCGGTGCCATCCTCCAAGCGAGGTGATCGATTGTCCAGCTGGCAAAATAGTCTGGAAGCTCGGGTCCGAAGCATCGCGCTGTGCAAGCATCTGCGAAATAATAGCGATAACAACGACTACCGCGATAAGCGAGCCAAACCCGATTGCGATACCCCTGACATTATTGAGAGCTTTGTCTCGTAGACTTTCTTTTGTCTCTTCCACAGGGGCAGGAGTCACCTCGTGGGTGACAGGCTTAGCATAGGGGTTTGGTCGAGTTCGCCGTTTAAATTCCACGATAGTTACCTAGTACTACTAGTGTAGCATAGTGACGGTTGTGGCTACTGGTTGCTGTAGGCGAAGTTGAGATTACTGACGTAGGCGTTCGCACTATGGCTCGAGGTGAGGTTGATGCGTATCAAGATGCTATCACCCGCTGCGAAGCTGCAGTTGGTTGGATCGTTACCATCACTCGCCGTAGATTGTTGCCAGGTGGACTGCGAGCCTGTGGAGGCGGTAATTTCCGAGCCACAAGAGGCAAGTGCTGAGCCACCATGTGAGCGGTAAATTTGATAAGAAGTCGTTGCGTCACTGCCATCGGTTCGCGCCATCAGCGAGGTTGAT
Organism: Patescibacteria group bacterium; assembly: GCA_035478455.1. Classification (GTDB taxonomy): domain Bacteria; phylum Patescibacteriota; class Saccharimonadia; order Saccharimonadales; family Saccharimonadaceae; genus Saccharimonas. The sequence continues at coordinate 2,332 of DATIJR010000082.1, forward strand.
CCTGCCACGAAGTTCTTGAAGTTACTTGGCAGTTGGTAAGTAACATAGATACTTCGAGTTTGCGCACTTGTCTGAGTCGAGGTCCAATCGTAGAAGTTGTACGTTTCGTTTGTACCACAAACGGTTGGCTGGCTGGAGCTGCCATCATTGATGTTAAGTGAATCAGAGCAGAGGTCGGAAGTGATTGTACCAGTGCCGGCGCCATTCATTACGGCGTTGCTATATTCTGGGCTGAGTGTCACGAAGCTGTCTGGGCTATCGCCACAAGCACCCCAGCCATTCGATTGGTAACACTGAACCTTACCAAGGCCTGTATCATAGTACATGCTGCCGTATGCGGCACTTGCAGGGTTCGAGCTTGATTTATCAAGGGTAAGGAGTGTTGGTTCGCCCGCACCACTGCCGCTGCCAACTTGTACGCCGTTATCAGTGATCGATAGACTTGACGTCCCGCCTGTGAGGCTTAAGCCATTTGAACCCTGGATTGATGATGAGCCGGCACCCGTGAAGGTGAGCGAAGAGTCAGTCAGTACGCTTGCGCCACCGATGCTGTAGCCAGTACTCGAATTAATGCCGCCTGTAACGTCAAGTGCAGAGCCTACGGTGTTCGCGTTGCCAACATTCACCTGGCTTGTCGAGGTGTTAACGGTCAATACCTGGTTGTTTTGCGAGTTAGTAACGTTGAAGGCGCTTGTCGAATCCGTTGCTTGTTTAACTGACGTTGGGCCGTTGATAGTTACCTGAGTATTATTAGTGCTGCTACCGAGGTTGATTGCGGATGCGTGATCGGCGCCGAGCGAAATAACGCCGTCGGTACCTGAGCCGTTAGCGGCACCACTGTCGATGGCTACATCGCCACCGTCTCCATTGGTGCCGCCGGCTGATCCACCCTGAAGCACGAGATTTCCTCCCGCGCTTCCGGTTCCAGTTCCTCCGCCGCCTGCAACGACAGTTAAGCTATTACCAGCCGTGTTGGCCGCTGCAGTCGAAATAGAAATGGTTTTGTCGGCATTACTGCCCAACGTCAAATCGCCGGCATTCCCGACGGTGAAAATATCAGTAGAATTGTTCTGGAGTTGAATGAGGTCGCCACTAGCGGTCTTGTTAATGTAGATACTGCTTGAAGTATTTACATCGGTCTGTGCACCTTGGCCTAGTTGAAGGAATTTATCTGCCGTCTTGCCACCCAGCATTCCTGAGTTGAGTGCATATGGTGATGAGGTAATGCGTTTCATCGGAAGCATCTCGCCGTCAGCTACGCATCCGGTACCCCCAAACGTCGAACAGCTGGCGCTAGAGCCAGCTATATTCATTGAGAGCCATAATGTATCTTGATTCCAGTCAACGCTACTGAGCGGACTGTTTGAGCCGAGCTCTACCGAGAAGAATCCATTCTTCACCTGTATTCCGGCGCTTGCGTTGTTGTTGACGTAACTTTCGGTCCATTTGAGCGTTCCACCAGTGTCGCCGGCCGTTGTTCCGTCGCCGTCTTGGTAGATTTTGAATTGCATATTGTAAAAACCATCGGGCACAATGGCGCCGGTGTTACTTTGGAGTCGTCCCTGAAAACTCAATGTCTGATTTACCCCGGCTACCGCATGGGTAGTCGTGCTTAACAATAGCGTTGTAATAAAGGCAACGCATAGGGTAATCAAGCCTGCTGTTTGCAGAACGCGATACCGTTTAAAAATGGTGGGGAGGTGACACCACACTGTCATTTTGAATGTTTTTCTTTATTTTTTACTCTGTTTTTATGAGTAGAAAATATTTATTTCACTCGGACGTGTGGTGGGTCCATCGAAGCTTGTGTTTATTTTACCATCATGCCGTATAGTCAACAAGTATTTGTAAAATATACATGTGGATAAATCAACCGCCCCCAACACCTCATTTTGATGACTTGCTTATGCTATAATATGACCACAAGCTCATAAGAGCTGCGGAGTGAAATAAACAGTGAAGGCTTTCCGTACTATCCTTACTCTTTCTGCCATCATCGCCTTTGGTTTTTTTAGTATTGCACCAGCGTTCGCAGCTGATGACACAAATGTAAGCGCCCAAGGATATGCCGCACCAGCGCCTGTGGACATCGGTACAATCGTTACACTAAATAAAGATACGCAATCAGTCACCCCATCTAAGCAGGCGCAGCTACAGAATATGTTTGGCGTTGCGGTCGATCGCAACCAGCTTGCACTTGCAGTATCGAATTCATCGGTTCAGAACGAAACGTATATTGCAGTATCAGGCACTTATAATGTACTAGTCAGCACCCAAGGCGGCACTATTAATAGCGGTGACTATGTAACACTTTCATCAATTGATGGTATCGGCATGAAAGCAAGTACAGTCGAGAAAACTGTCTTTGGCCGCGCCGCCGCCGCATTTGATGGCAAATCACTTACCTTAGGCACAACACAGCTCAAAGATTCGACGGGGGCGGCTAAAACCGTTACACTCGGTACAATTCCGGTGTCAATTAACATACAGCGTAATCCAAACATCAAGAGTACCAAGGTAAACGTGCCAAACTGGCTCGAGCGCCTCGGTGTACAGATTGCCGAAAAGCAGATAAGTCCAATACGTATTTATCTTAGTATGGGCATTACGGCAGTGAGCCTGATTACGGCTATCGTTATGCTGTACGCAGGTGTGCGTAACGCGATCATCGCTATCGGTCGTAACCCAATGACCAAGCGCTCAGTCTTCCGCGCGTTACTCGAGGTCATCTTAACAAGTATATTGATTTTAGTTATTGGGCTTTTTGCGGTATATTTACTATTGAAGCTATAGCGGAATAAGAAGTGGGCTAGGATGGGATTATTTCATAAACAAACAGATACGGACGACGAATCGCTCGAAGAAGCGAAGCTCAAGCAAGAGCAATTTTTTGACGATTACTTCCGTGAAGAACTCCGCAACCATGGCCGCTGGTATTTTGATAAAGTCATCAAAGAAAACGGCAGCCTCTTTAAGAAAGATCTCGAAGCCGTCATCTCGCATGTTAATACCGATCTTAAAGATCACGTCACTAAGCAGCTTGACGGTGCCGTAGCAACGCTCAATGCTTCGCTGAAAGAGCAAGTTACCGCGCAGTTAAACGAGCAGTTCTCGACCTATAGCAAAACGATGCAAGAGGCGCAGGATCAAGCGCTCAAGAATATGACCGAGGGCTCGGACGAGCTTCGCCAGCAGTATCACGAACTAAGTAGTTTACTCAAAGACAACATCGCCGAGCAAAACTCGATGATGCACCATGCTTTCGAAGATCACAAGTCTCAGTTGCAGGCGATGGACGAGGCGCAGGTTGCTGCACTCAAGTGGCTCAACCAAAGCGCAGAAAAGCTCCAAGATCAGTACCAGGAAATCAATACAATGCTCGAGAAGCAAGTCACCGAACAACACGATCGGCTTATTAAAGCTTTCGAGAGTAACATGGCGCAAACAGTCGAACACTATATTCTCGAGGCACTTGGTGATCAATTTGATATGAAAGCGCAAATGCCAGGAATCATTAAACAGCTTGAAGACAATAAACAAGCGATGGTGGATGACATCAAGCTATGACCGAGCCGAGAGACCTTGATTACAAAGAAATGAGCCTGCCTGCAGGTGTTGTTTCGCGTCGCGATTTAGCGCGCCTCGTTACCGAGGCCGAACATATTGATGACGAAATGACGGCTGCCGACATTCGTGCGCACAAAACAAATCATGCAGCCGAAACCCCTGCCTTTTCAGGGCAGTTTACAGACTTTTTAACTGACAATAAGCTTGATTTTAATGAAAGCAAAATCCGCACCGACATCATCAAAGAACTTCGCTTACTTAAAACCAAAGCCCCCGTCGTACATACGACATTCGCTGTCCCAGCAGATATCGAAAGCTTGCAAACACTTGCAGCTTGGTTTCGTAAGTCCGTG
>DATIJR010000083.1:0-3355 GCA_035478455.1 Patescibacteria group bacterium
AACTCCATAGTGGCGATTCCGTTCACTCGTTCACTTTCGCTGCTTGAGTCTATACTGCTTGTCGCGCTTGCACTCACGACATTACAGGTTTTTTATCGCAGGCTTCATTTGCCGCAAGACTTACGGCATAGTTTTATGTCACTTCGATGGGCTGCGATCTCATCATTACCGATTGTGGTTATTGGTATCTTTGCGCAAGCACAACAGGCGACGGTTAACCATGACTTGAGTGTGACATTTGATCGCCAAGTAGCAAGCGTCAACGCCGCGCTCAGCAGTCGTTTTGAGCTTTACGCACGGGCACTATATGGCGCACGCGGCCTACTTGTTGCCTCGCAGGAGGTGACGCCTGATGAATGGAGCGGGTACAACAAGGCGTATCGTGCTTCTGACCCTCTGCCTGGTCTTGATGCCGTAGGCTACGCCCGTATCGAAGACGGTAAAACGACAGTGCAATATGTTGAATCTGCTCTTGTTGCGCCGAATGCGGAGGTGCTGCAAAATCCAACACTCCAGGGTGTGATTCGGCAGGCTGTAAAAACAGGCGCGGTGCGACTATCGAGTAACGTCTCAAATCCTGCATCGGGTGAAGTGGAAGTGTATATGGTCGCGCCAGTGTATAAAAAAGACGCTGCGATTTCTACGGTAGATGAGCGGCAGCGCAATATTGACGGATTTGTCTACGGTGTATTATCGCCAAAAGAGGCAGTAAGCTCAGCCACAGAGGGGCTTGCAACGAATATTAATTTCGAACTCTATAGTGGCGATGAGGCCGATGAAGCGTCACTGCTTTATAGGCGTGATGAACGAACTGTAGAGGCTCCACGACTTACGAAACAAGTTTCGTTATTCGCCGGGAGTCAGGCATGGATGGTATCATACTATGCCGAGCCCGGGTTCCGGCTGAGCGCTGAACAGGAATACTCTGCATCGGCAATCCTTCTTGTGGGAAGCGCGGCGTACTGCGGATTCTTAGCGACCGTTTACATGATTATTGACGTTAATCGAAGGAACTATGAGCGAACAGATAAGAAAGCATCGCATCGGTAAGGTTTCATTGCTATGAATATTGCCGATGTAACGATTATCATTTTGCTCGTCTTCGCCGCATGGTATGGGCGCAGGCGAAGTGCGCTCGTAGAGAGTAGCGGACTTGTCGGTGCATTTATTGGCATTCTGTTGGCTGGATTAATCTATGAAAAACTTGCATTCCTAACCCAGAGCTCCACAATTCGCACGATTGTGATGATGGCAGTGCTTGCAGGTACAATTTTTCTCAGTACGGATTTGATGGTCGTTTTGGGGCGGTATGTCGAGAACATGCGCAGGGCGCTGCGAAGGTTTAGACTTACGACGGCAAATAAAATTATTGCGGGTGGTGTCGCCGGGACTGGACTCGTGCTGGTTGCAGTAATTTTTAATGCCATTTTCGCGGGCGTAATGCCTGATGTGGCTCGCGAACAGCTGAAGACCTCGCTAATTCTAACGTCAGCATCAAGCTATCTCGCGCTGCCGCAGTCAATTACTAATCTTGCATCATTGCGCGATCCATTCAGCGGTCCAGTTGTCTTTAGTGGCGAGGAGGCGAAGGCGAGTGATGGCAGTGGCTCTCTCGACAGCGCGTATAAAGAACTTGATGCCAAGACAACGAAAATAACACCCTCAATCGTAAAGATTACGACATGGGGATGCGGCAGTATCGCAACCGGAAGCGGATTTATTGTTGATGCACATCATGTCGTAACGAACGCCCACGTCGTTGCTGGGGGCGAGCGTATCTCGCTTGCAGACGGAGACAATACACTTGCTACAAATGTGGTATATCTTGACCCAAAGCTCGATATCGCCGTGCTGTATGTGCAGTCCGAGCTCAGCGCAAGCCCACTTGCCGTTTCGAGCGATGTTACGAAAGTTGGGTCAATCGGAGCTCATCTCGGATTTGCTCCATCCGGATTTAGCATTGGCGATGTTGTTGTGACGGAGCGGCTACACGCCTCGGGATACGATATTTACCACCAGACGCAGGTAACTCGCGATATTTATGTGCTTCGTGGTGATGTTATTCCGGGTAATTCTGGTGGCCCTGTTGTTAACGCAAGTGGTCAAGTAATAGGCATTATTCTAGGACACTCAACAACACAGAACAAAACAGGGTACGCAATCATTTCACAACAGATAATAAGCCTTGTAAAAAAAGCGCCCGCGCTCATCGATTCCGTGAGCACGGGCAGTTGTGCGGCGTCGTAGCTACTAGCTTCCGAGGTTAAGAATACTTGTAACGATTCCGGTTGAGAGCAGGCCGCGAACCTGTACTTTTGAGTCGCCTGCAGTGAGTGTACATGTACGAACAAGCAGCAAGTCTTGGCAATCTACACCAATACCGAGGTTTGTTGCCCTATTAATGACATCGTCGAGGGTGTCGCCTACTTTAGTTCCATCGTAGAGTTTAAGCAGCGCATCCGAGACGTTGTCGACTACGGTTGCCCCGTTGCTATTATTCGTTGTCGTAGTTGTGGTGGTGGTTTCTTTCGACGTATTATTCGTTGTCGAATTTGTTCCTGTTGTGCCGGTATTCGTTGTATTTGTCCCAGTACTGTTTGTACCTGTACCGCCCGTGTCAGTTCCCGTTGCGGTCTTGCTTGAATTCGGCGTTAAGATAATTGGCTGGGTGCTCGAGTCGGTCTTAATACCGGCTATCCAGTCAGTCGCATATCCTATGTAGAGTAGTAGCAATAAAATAATAATTCCGGCCGCAACCAGCGCCCACTTTAAGATAGAATCCTCTTTCTTAAGATGCTGGATGAGTTTGTTTTGGCGCTTCTTAGCGAGCTCCTCTTTACTGGTTTTACCCATGGCGTTTCCTTACATTGTGCTAACGTTTATATCTCACTTTGAATGTACGCCGTGGTAGAATCTAGCGTCAATTTCAAACGAAAAAGCTTAACCATTATTTAACAGGACAAAGGGTATAGTGAGGAATATAAATAAGAAAGGTCGTGCATATCACCGCTAAAAGTTTTAAGCAGTTGATGACCATCGCCGTAATCGTATTATCGGCAGCGATTATTCTTTTTGCCGCGACATATCGTCGTCAGATTATTGTCCCATCAATAAAAAATGACAGCGCCGTGAGTCAGGGTTTGGCGGCGCTGCAGGCAAATAGTATTAACTCAAATTCAATCGTAAATAATTCAATTACTGGTACAGACATAGCAGAAAATACGATTTCTTTATCTAATCTCCAAAGCGACATCCGCAGTAGCATTACAACGACAAATAACAATACGACAACACTCACGAAGCAGGGTGGGGCCCTTGTGACAATTAATCGTGAGCTGAATAACCTACTTAACAC
>DATIJR010000084.1:0-4328 GCA_035478455.1 Patescibacteria group bacterium
AAGGTGTTATCGAGACGACAATCGAACGATGTGCGATTACTGACGCCAGTACCCATTGCAGGGATGGCGTCTGCAAGCTTTACCGTGAAGATTCTTGTCTGTTTATCGCCGGGCTTCAAGGTTACCTGAGGCCAAGTGAGCGTCTTCGAGTTACTGTCAAATGAAGCGCCGCCTTGGTCGATGAGTGTCGCATAGTCGTAGATATCCGTTAGGTCGTCCATTGGGGTGACCGTTGTCGTCGCTTTGCCATTGTTTGTTAGATTAAGCGTATAAACGATTCGATCACCTGCACGGGCAGTGGTTTTTGTTGCATCTACATTACCTTGAGTGATGTTAGCTGCGCTCTTTGTGTCAATAATCTGAGCGCTACATTTTTCGTCTTTAATCCAGAGTGTCGAGTCGCCTGGGCAAGGTTGGCATTCTGGGCTTGATGCGAGAATCTTTGGGTTGAATTCACACATCTTTGGTGCAGGAATTGTAAAGGTTTTTACGCAGTCTGGTGAAGTCTTGTCGCCAAGAGAGGTCTTGACGGTTAGCTCCACGGTATATGTGCCTTGAGCGGCCTGTTTTGTGTATGCAGTGTTAGTGAGCTTACCACCCGCGGGGCTGGTAATAGTATCTATAACTTTGCCATCCTTCTTTATGACGTATGTGTAGCTTGTTATAGTTGCGCCATAGGCGACGGTGCTTGTGCCATTCAGTTCATAATTATCCGTTAGCTTGGTTATTTTGAGCGTACTACAAGCTGCTACGGCGTCGTGTTTACAGTCGGGGCTTGATGCTGGAAGTTTTGTTTTGCCAGCAACAGTACATTTTGGTGGGGGTGTACAGTTAGGGTATGTACCAACAGTTCCGGTTGGGCACTTCGGCGCTGGCGGGTTAGTTTTAAGCAGTAGGTTGCCGCATACTTTCATTAGTGCAAACCACTGGCCTGTACTAGACTTACCAACGAACGCCTCATATGTTGATCCGTACTGCTTTGTGTAGGGGAGGCTGTCCCATAGCCAGAGCGGGTGGTAGTGGAATGTTCTTTGTCCACCACTTGATGTGCGAATAGTATAGGTTTTATCGCCCTGTGCGGCGCTGAACTGTGAGGTGAGGCCCCAAGACATTGGAATATCTTTTGAATTTACGGTTGTAGACTTCGCACTCTCGATATTTTGACGAGTGATACCAATCTCATTAAAGAGGTCTTTAATATTGTTGGTATTTTGGTCGTAATTCTTAAGGTAGTCATCAAGTGTTTTTACTCCACCTGGAATAAAGTTGGATGGACTTGACGCGTTTGCTGCCTCGGGCGGTGAGAATACAGCAAATGACTGTACGACAAGTGCTAATACAGTGAAAATAAGGCCAATTCTTCGAGTGGCTTCTTCTTTACGCAGTCGTTTTGCGTAGAATCCGATTTGCCCAACAAGCGCTGGGCTAAAGGCTAGGTTTGATACAAGTTTTCTGAACATAGTACTACCTTAGGTTTGTTTTTGTTATTAGTTAAAATTACCTCTTATAGGAAAGTTTAGCATAAGAAATATGTTCAGTACAATAGCTTGAATGAACAATTTTTTTTGTGGTACAATATGCGTAATGTAATAACATCTGAAATGACTGAAGTGAGGGGATGATGGCTAAACAAAAAGACGACGGGTCTTATGATGGCTCACAGATTCAAGTCCTTGAAGGACTTGAGCCGGTACGTAAGCGTCCGGGTATGTATATTGGTAGCACTGGCTACGATGGAGTACATCATTTAATCAAGGAAATCGCCGATAACTCTATCGACGAAGCAATCGCTGGATATGCATCACGTGTTGACGTGCGCATCCTAGACGACGGTGGGATTACCATTACTGATGATGGTCGTGGTATTCCTGTCGATAAACACCCTAAGACGGGCCTCAGTACACTTGAAACGGTTCTGACGGTTCTTCACGCTGGTGGTAAGTTCGGCGGGGGCGGCTATAAAGTTTCATCTGGTCTGCACGGTGTGGGCTCGAGTGTTGTAAACGCACTCTCGACTAAGATGATTGCTGAAGTTGTTCAGAAGGGTGAGTTGTATCGCATTGAATTTGCCCAGGGTGCGACAACGATGCCACTCAAGAAAATGGGGAAGACTGATCGTCCGACTGGCACAACGACAACATTTTATCCAGACCCAACAATCTTTAAAGAAACCGTAGAGTTTGATTATAAATGGGTAGTGAACTATCTTCGTCATCAAGCGTACCTAACTAAGGGTGTTTACGTAACTGTATATGATGAGCGTACTAAAGAGCGTCAGGCGTTTTACTTCGAGGGTGGTATCAAGAGCTACGTTAAGAACCTCAATGTAGGCAAAGAAGTTGTCAGTGACGATATTTTTTATGTTGAGAAGCAAGTAGACGATTCGATGGTAGAAGTTGCGGTGCAATACAACGATAGCTATATCGAGACGGTGAAGCCATTTGCTAACAACGTACTTACTCCAGATGGCGGTACGCACCTTGTAGGATTCCGTGCTGCGTTGACTCGTGTCATTAATGAGTACGCACGCAAGAACTCACTTTTGAAAGAGAAGGAGGATAATCTTTCTGGTGATGATATCCGTGAGGGACTTACGGCTGTTATTTTGGTGAAATTACCAGACCCACAGTTCGAAGGTCAGACTAAGAACAAGCTCGGTAACCCAGAAGTTCGTCGCTATGTTGAACAGGTGATGAATGAGTATTTCGCATACTATCTTGAGGAGAATCCTGAAGTTGCGAAGAAGATTGTTGGTAAGGCGCTTCTTGCGGCTCGTGCTCGTAAGGCGGCTCGCGCTGCTCGCGATAATGTCTTGCGTAAGGGTGCGCTTGATGGAATGGGTCTTCCTGGTAAGCTTTGGGACTGCTCGTCTAAGAGTCCGGATGACAGTGAGATTTACATTGTAGAGGGTAACTCAGCTGCGGGATCCGCAAAGGAAGGTCGTGACAGTAAGACACAGGCGATTTTGCCACTTCGCGGTAAGGTGCTTAACACCGAGCGAGCTCGTCTTGATAAGATGTTTGCTAACAAAGAAATTGTTGCTATGATTCAGGCGTTTGGTGTCGGTATCGGTGATTCTTTCGATGTTAATGGCCTTCGTTATCACAAGATTATTATTATGACCGATGCCGATGTTGACGGTAGTCACATTGCGACGCTATTGCTCACATTCTTTTATCGCTACATGAAAGAGATAGTTGAAGGCGGATATGTTTATTTGGCTAAGCCACCACTCTTCAGTATTAATAAAGGCCAAAAGAAGCAGTATGTATACGATGAGCCTTCGTTGGATAGCGCCATAGATGCTCTTATTTCTGATAAGAAAGATCGTGGTGTCGTTATTGATAGCGAGGATGAGCGCTTTAAACAGGCGGGTGTAACGGTCTCGCGCTTTAAGGGACTTGGTGAGATGGATGCTGATCAGCTATGGGAAACAACTATGAACCCAGAGCATCGCGTTCTTATCAAGGTTAACGTTGAGGACGCCGAGCGTGCAGACGCGGTGTTTACGAAATTGATGGGTGATGACGTGGTTCTTCGAAAGAACTTCATTCAGTCTGAGGCAAAGAACGCAAAGCTAGAGGAACTAGATATTTAGGGGTTTATGATGGACGACGATAAGACGACAAATGTACCAATGGATGAGGACGCGTCACTAGAAAACGACGCTATAATCGATGCAACCCCAGTAGAAACACCGGGTATTGAACATCGAACGCTTGAGAAAGTGATGGAAGATAGCTTCTTCCGCTATTCTATGAGTGTGATTATTGACCGTGCACTGCCAGATGTGCGTGACGGGTTGAAGCCGGTACATCGTCGAATTTTGTATTCGATGAATGTTAACAACAACCGATCAACTGCAAAGTTTGTTAAGAGCGCGTTGATTGTCGGTGACGTTATGGGTAAATACCACCCTCACGGTGACTCGGCGATTTACAACTCGATGGTTCGCTTGGCACAGCCGTGGTCGCTTCGCTATCCGCTTATTCAGGGCCAAGGTAACTTTGGTTCTATGGATGGCGATGAGGCTGCTGCAATGCGTTATACAGAGGCGCGCATGGCCAAGCTTGCAGACGAGATGTTGGTAGATATTGAAAAAGAGACGATTGATTTTCGTGACACCTACGACGGTTCACGCCAAGAGCCAGTAGTATTGCCGGCTAAGGTGCCAAACCTGTTGCTTAACGGGCAAATTGGTATTGCTGTTGGTATGGCGACGAATATCCCATCACATAATTTGGGCGAGCTTGTCGATGCAACTATTGAGTTGATAGACAACAGTGATGCAACTACCGATGATCTATTGCGTCATGTTAAGGGTCCTG